>NZ_JBVJYM010000023.1:64542-117867 GCF_055600495.1 Streptomyces sp. NPDC038213 | reverse complement strand
GAGGCGCAGGCACTCCTCGCGACGTACGGTCAGCGTCCGGCGGGTGAGCCGTTGTGGCTGGGCTCGCTGAAGTCGAACATCGGGCACGCGCAGGCCGCGGCGGGTGTCGGTGGTGTGATCAAGATGGTCATGGCGATGCAGGAGGGCGTGCTGCCCAAGACCCTGCACGTGGATGCGCCGTCCTCGCAGGTGGACTGGGAGGCGGGCGAGGTCGAGCTGCTGGCCGAGTCGCGTGCCTGGCCCGAGACCGGGCGCGCCCGCCGCGCGGGCGTCTCCTCCTTCGGCGTCAGCGGCACCAACGCCCACGTGATCCTGGAGCAGGCCCCGGAACCCGAGCCGGCCGAGGCGGACGACGCCCCCGTCCGCGAACTGCCCGTCCTCCCGCTGGTGCTGAGCGCCAGGTCGGCCGCCGCGCTGGAAGCGCAGACCGCCCGGCTGCTCGCCCGCATCGACCCCGACCCGCAGCTGCGCCAGCTCGACGTGGCCTTCAGCCTCGCCACCGGCCGCTCCCACCTCGACCACCGCTCCGTCACCCTCGGGCAGCTGAAGACCGAGGGCGTCGCCGGTCCCACGGGCCGCCGCGCGCTGGTCTTCCCGGGGCAGGGCACGCAGTGGGTCGGGATGGGCGCGGGGCTCCTGGAGTCCTCGCCGGTCTTCGCCGCCCGTCTGCGCGAGTGCGCCGACGCGCTGGCGCCGTTCGTGGACTTCGACGCGGTCGAGGTCGTGCGTACGGGTGCCTCGCTGGACCGCGTGGACGTGGTCCAGCCGGTCACGTGGGCGGTCATGGTCTCCCTTGCGGAGCTGTGGCGCTCCCTCGGGGTGGTCCCCGATGCGGTGGTCGGTCACTCGCAGGGTGAGATCGCGGCTGCTGCGGTGTCCGGTGCGCTGTCCCTCGAGGACGCGGCCCGGGTCGTCGCGCTCCGCGCCGCCGTCATCGGCCGCGAGCTCGCCGGTCTCGGCGGGATGGCATCGATTCCCCTTCCCCGTAAGGCAGTTGAGGAGCGCCTCTCGGCTCCCGAGTGGACCGGCCGGCTCGGTGTGGCCGCCGTCAACGGGCCGTCCAGCACGGTCGTCGCGGGTGACGCGGACGCGATCGTGGAGATCGTGGCCGCCTACCAGGCCGAGGACGTCCGGGCCCGCCAGGTGCCCGTGGACTACGCCTCCCACTCCGCGCACGTCGAGCGCATCGAGGCCGAACTCCTCGAAGTCCTCGGCCCGATCACCCCGCGCCGCTCCGAGATCCCCTTCTACTCCACCGTCGAGGGCGTCCTCCTCACCGACACCACCACGCTCGACGCCTCGTACTGGTACCGCAACCTCCGCCAGACCGTCCGCTTCGAGGACACCGTCCGGCTGCTCCTCGACCGCGGCTTCGGCACCTTCGTGGAGTCCAGTGCCCACCCCGTGCTGACCATGGGCATCCAGGAGGCCGCCGAGACCGCCGGGCTCGACGTGCTCACCGGCGGCTCCCTGCGCCGCGGCGAGGGCGGGCTCCAGCGCTTCCTGACCTCCGCCGCCGAGCTGTTCGTCCGCGGCACCGACGTGGACTGGGCCGCCCTCTTCGAGGGCACCGGCGCCCGTACCGTCGACCTGCCCACGTACGCCTTCCAGCACGAGCACTACTGGCTGGAGAAGACCGCGCAGACGCCCGCCGCCACCGCGGCCGCGGTCTCCGGCACCGACGCCTGGCGCTACCGCACCACCTGGAAGGGCCTGCCCGCCGAGGACCCCGCCGCCCGCCTCTCCGGCCGCTGGCTGCTCGTCCTGCCCGAGGCCCTGGCCGGCTCCGAGACGGCCGTCCTCGCCCAGGAGGCCCTGACCGGGCGCGGCGCCGCCGTCGAGCCGTTCCTCCTCAACCCGGCCGCCGCCGACCGCTCCCTGCTGCGCGCCCGCCTCGCCGAGGCCGCCGACCGGGCCGAGGCCGGTCCGCTCACCGGCATCCTCTCCCTGCTGGCCCTCGCCGAGGGCACGCACCCCGACCACCCGGCCGTCCCGCTCGGCCTCGCCAGCACCCTCACCCTCGCCCAGGGCGCCGCCGACGCCGGCACCGAGGCCCGCCTGTGGGCCGTCACCGCCGGCGCCGTGGCCGTCTCCCCGGGCGAGACCCCCTGCCCCGTACAGGCCCAGATCTGGGGCCTCGGGCGGGTCGCCGCCCTCGAACTGCCCGTCTGCTGGGGCGGCCTCGCGGACCTGCCGGCCGGGGCCGGCGCCCGCGCCTTCCAGCAGCTCGCCGCGGCCCTCGCCGCCCCCGGCACCGACGACCAGGTCGCCGTCCGCGGCTCCGGCACCTACGGCCGCCGCCTCGTGCAGGCCGCCGCGCCCGCCGTGCCCGCCACCGGGCGCACCGGCCCCCGCGGCACCGTCCTCGTCATCGGCGACATCGCCGCCGTCGCCGGGCCCCTCGCCCGCCGCCTGCTGACCGGCGGCGCCGAGCGGATCGTCCTCGCCGGCACCACCGGCGGCCTCCGGGAGGAGATCGCCGCCCCCGGCGGCCTGCTCGCCGACATCGCCGACCGCACCACCGTCGTGCCCTGCGCACTCGACGACCAGGACGCCCTGCGCGGGCTCCTCGACGCGCACGCCCCGGCCGCCGTCTACGTCGCCCCGCCCACCGCCCCCCTCACCACCCTCACCGAGACCACGATGGAGGGCTTCGCCGCCTCCGTCGAAGCCAAGACCGGGCTCGCCACCCGCCTCGACGCCCTGCTCGCGGACACCGCACTCGACGCGTTCGTCGTGTTCTCCTCCGTCGCCGGGGTCTGGGGCGGCGCCGGCCAGGGCGGGTACGCGGCCGGTACGGCGTACCTCGACGCCCTCGCCGAGGGCCGCCGCGGCCGCGGGCTGCCCGCCGCCTCCGTGGCCTGGACCCCCTGGCAGAGCGTGGCCGCGGGCCCCGCCGCCGAGCAGCTGTTCCGCACCGGCCTGTCCTTCCTCGATCCGGAGCGCGCCCTCGACGTCCTCGACGGGATCGTCGGCGGCGGCGAGACCGGCATCGCCGTCGCCGACATCGACTGGGAGCGCTTCGAGCCCGCGTACACCGCCGCCCGGCCCTCCGCCCTCCTCGACGAACTGCCCGCCGTCCGGCGGCTGCGCGCCGCCGAGCGGGCCGCCGCCGAGGACCGCGACGCCGGCGGCACCGGTATCGCCGCCGTCCTGCGCGGCAAGTCCGAGCAGGACCAGCAGCGCGAACTGGTCCGCCTCGTGCGCACCCACGTCGCCGCCGTCCTCGGCCACGCCAACTCCGACGGCATCGCCCCCGACCGGGCCTTCAAGGAGCTCGGCTTCAACTCCGTCACCGCGGTCGAACTGCGCAACCGGCTCCGCGAGGCCACCGGCCTCAGCCTCGCCCCCTCCCTGGTCTTCGACCACCCCACCACCGCGGCCGTCGCCCGGCACCTGCGGGAGCTGTCCAGCGGGGAGCACGAGCCCGACACCGCGGCCCCGTTCGTCACCGCCCCCGCCGGCGGGGACGGCGAGCCCATCGCCATCGTCGCCATGGCCTGCCGCTTCCCCGGCGGCATCAACACCCCCGACGAGCTGTGGCAGCTCGTCACCCGGGGCGGCGACGCCATCACCACCTTCCCCACCAACCGCGGCTGGGACCTCGAGGGCCTGTACGACCCCGACCCCGAGGCCCAGGGCCGCACCTACGTCCGCGAGGGCGGGTTCCTCCACGAGGCCCCCGACTTCGACCCCGAGTTCTTCGGGATCTCCCCGCGCGAGGCCCTCGCCATGGACCCGCAGCAGCGGCTCCTGCTGGAGACCTCCTGGGAGGCCTGCGAGCGCGCCGGCTTCGACCCCAACCTGCTGCGCGGCACCCGCACCGGCGTGTTCGTCGGCACCAACGGCCAGCACTACATGCCGCTCCTCCAGAACGGCGAGGAGGACTTCGACGGCTACCTCGGCACCGGCAACTCCGCCAGCGTCATGTCCGGCCGCCTCTCGTACGTCTTCGGGCTCGAAGGCCCCGCCGTCACCGTCGACACCGCCTGCTCCGCCTCCCTGGTCGCCCTCCACCTGGCCGTCCAGTCGCTGCGCCGCGGCGAGTGCGGCATGGCCCTGGTCGGCGGCGCCACCGTCATGTCCACCCCCGAGATGCTGGTCGAGTTCTCCCGCCAGCGCGTCATGTCCCCCTCCGGCCGCTCCCGCGCCTTCGCCGCCGGAGCCGACGGGGTCGCCCTCGGCGAGGGGGCCGGCATGCTCCTCGTCGAGCGGCTCTCCGACGCCGAGCGCAACGGGCACCCCGTCCTCGCCGTCATCCGCGGCTCCGCCGTCAACCAGGACGGCGCCAGCAACGGCCTCACCGCCCCCAACGGGCCCTCCCAGCAGCGCGTCATCCGCCAGGCCCTCGCCGACGCCGGACTGCGCCCCGAGGACGTCGACGCCGTCGAGGCCCACGGCACCGGCACCGAGCTCGGCGACCCCATCGAGGCCCAGGCCGTACTCGCCACCTACGGCGAGGCCCGCGCCGCCGGGGACCCGCTGTGGCTCGGCTCCGTCAAGTCCAACATCGGGCACACCCAGGCCGCGGCCGGCGTCGCCGGCGTCATCAAGATGGTCCTCGCCCTGCGCGGCGGCACCCTGCCCCGCACCCTCCACGTCGACGAGCCCACCCCGCGCGTCGACTGGACCGCCGGAGCCGTCTCCCTGCTCACCGACGACGTGGCCTGGCCCGAGCGCGCCACCCCGCGCCGCGCCGCCGTCTCCGCCTTCGGCATCAGCGGCACCAACGCCCACGTCATCGTCGAGGAGGCCCCCCGCGCCGCCACCGCCGCCACCGGCGACGCCCCCGGCCAGGACACCGACGAGGCCGGCGACTGGTGGGAGGAGGTCACCGTCCCGCTGCTGCTCTCCGCCCGCAGCGAGTCGGCCCTGCGCGCCCAGGCCGCCCGGCTGCGCTCCGGACTGGTCGAGCACCCCGGGATGCACCCCGCCGACGCCGGCTACACCCTGATGACCGCCCGCTCCCGCTTCGAGCACCGGGCCGCCGTCATCGGAGAGAGCCGCGAGGAGCTCCTCGACGCCCTCAACTCCCTCGCCCAGGACCGGCCGCACCTCGCCGTGCTCCGCGGCACCGCCGGACCCGGCGACCGCATCGCCTTCGTCTTCCCCGGCCAGGGCTCCCAGTGGGCCGACATGGCCGACGGGCTGCTCGACCGCTCGCCCGCCTTCCGCGAGTCCGCACAGGCCTGCGACGCCGCCCTGCGCAGCTACCTCGACTGGTCCGTCATGGACGTGCTGCGCAAGGTCCCCGGCGCGCCCTCGCTCAGCCGCGTGGACGTGGTCCAGCCCGTGCTGTTCACGATGATGGTCTCCCTCGCCGAGGCCTGGAAGGCCATCGGCGTCCACCCCGACGCCGTCGTCGGCCACTCCCAGGGCGAGATCGCCGCCGCGTACGTCTCCGGCGGCCTCTCCCTCGACGACGCCGCCCGCATCGTGGCCCTGCGCAGCCAGGCCTGGCTGACCCTGGCCGGCAAGGGCGGCATGATCGCCGCCTCCCTGTCCGCCGGGCAGCTCCGCGCCCGCCTGGAGCGCTTCGGCGACCGGCTGTCCGTCGCCGCCGTCAACAGCCCCGGCACGGCCGCCGTCGCCGGCGAGCCCGAGGCCCTGCGCGAACTCCTCGACGAGCTCACCGCCGAGGGCATCCACGCCCGCGCCATCCCCGGTGTGGACACCGCCGGGCACTCCGCCCAGGTCGACGCCCTCAAGGACCACCTCCTCGCCGTCCTCGCCCCCGTGTCCCCGCGGACCGGGCAGATCCCCTTCTACTCCACCGTCACCGGCGGACTCCTCGACACCGCCGGGCTCGACAGCGCGTACTGGTACCGCAACATGCGCGAGCCCGTCGAGTTCGAGCAGGCCACCAGCGCCCTGATCGCCGACGGCTTCGAGGTCTTCCTGGAGCCCAGCCCGCACCCCATGCTGGCCACCTCCCTCCAGGAGACCGTCGCCGCCGCCGGCGGCCGCGCCGCCGTCCTCGGCACCCTGCGCCGCGAGAAGGGCGGCGCCCGCTGGTTCGGCGCGGCCCTCGGCATGGCCCACATCAGCGGAGTGGAGATCGACGCCGACGCCCTCTTCGGCAAGGGCTCCCGCCGCGTCGACCTGCCCACGTACCCCTTCCAGCGCGAGCGGTACTGGTACAACGCCCCCGCCCGCCGCGGCGACGCCTCCGGCATCGGCGTCCGCGAGGCCGGCCACCCGCTGCTCGGCGGCGGGGTCGAACTCCCCGAGTCCGGCTCCCTCGTCTACACCGCCCGCCTCGGCGCCGACACCCAGCCCTGGCTGGCCGACCACGCCCTCATGGGCACCGTCCTGCTGCCCGGCGCCGCCCTCGTCGACCTCGCCCTGTGGGCGGGCCGCCAGTCCGGCACCGGCCGCCTCGACGAGCTGATCCTCCAGGCCCCCGTGGTCCTCCCCGACAACGGCGCCGTCGAGCTCAGCCTGCTCGTCACCGCCGCCGCCGAGGACGGCAGGCGCACCCTCACCGTCCACTCCCGCGAGGCCGGCGCCGAACCGGGCACCCCCTGGCGCCGGCACGCCGAGGCCGTCCTCGCCCCCGCCGGGGACGGGGACGCCCCCGCCCCCGTCACCGCCTGGCCCCCGGCCGCCGCCGTCCCCGCCCCGACCACCGGACCCGAGGCGTTCTACGAGCAGTTCACCAGCCGCGGCTACGACTACGGCCCGTTCTTCCGGGGCTTCGGCGCCGGCTGGAACGAGGACGCGACCGTCCACGCCGAGGTCGCCCTCCCGCCGCAGGCCGGGGCCGCCGCCGCGGGCTTCGGACTCCACCCCGCACTCCTCGACGCCGCCCTCCAGGCCATGAGCCTCGGCTCCTTCTTCCCGGAGGACGGGCAGGCCCGCATGCCCTTCGCGGTCCGCGGCGTCCGCCTGTACGCCGAGGGCGCCGGCCGGCTGCGCGTCAGCATCTCGCCGCTCGGCGAGGAGTCCGTCCGGCTGCGCTGCACCGACGACACCGGCCGCGCCGTCCTCGACATCGACGAGCTCGTCGTGCGCACCGTCTCCGACGAGCAGCTCGCCGCCGCCGGCCCCGCGGGCGGCAGCAAGCGCAACGGCTCGCTGTACGAGGTCGAGTGGCAGCCGCTGCCCCCCGCCCAGGCCCTGCCCGTACGCCGCATCGCCGTCGTCGGCGAGGACCACGCCAAGATCGGCGCCGCCCTGGAGCAGACCGGCACCGTCTGCGACTGGTACGCCGACCTGGCGGCCCTCGCCGCCGACGCGGCCGCCGGCCGGGCACCCGCCCCCGACACCGTCGTCGCCTCCTTCCCCGAAGCCCCCCGCCCCGAGGCCGGGTTCGCCCACGAGAACGCCCACCGGGCCCTCGACCTCGCCCAGGGCTGGCTGGAGCACGGCGCCGGGCTCACCGGCACCACCCTCGTCCTCGCCACCCGCGGGGCCGTGGCCGCCGGCGCCGGCGAAGAGCTCACCGACCCCGCCGCCGCCACCGTCTGGGGCCTGGTCCGCTCCGCGCAGTCCGAGGAGCCCGACCGCTTCGCCCTGCTCGACCTCGACCCCGCCGCCGCCAACCCCGCCGCCCTGGCCGCCGCCCTGGCCTCCGGCGAACCCCAGGCGGCCGTCCGCGGCGCCTCCGTCCGCGTCCCCCGGCTCGCCCTGCCCGGCGCCGACGCCGCCCGCGGCGACCTGCTCGTCCCGCCCGCCGACAGCACCGCCTGGCGCCTCGCCACCAGCGGCACCGGCACCATGGAGGGGCTGCGCCTCGCCGAGGCCCCCGACACCGTCGCCGAACTCCAGGACGGCCAGGTCCGCATCTCCGTGCGCGCCGCCGGCCTCAACTTCCGCGACACCCTCATCGCCCTCGGCATGTACCCGGGCGAGGCGGCCGTCATGGGGGCCGAAGGCGCCGGCGTCGTCACCGAGGTCGGGCCCGGCGTGACCGGACTCGCCCCCGGCGACCGCGTCCTCGGCATGTGGACCGGCGGGTTCGGCCCGTACGCCGTCGCCGACCACCGCATGGTCGCGCCCGTCCCCACCGGCTGGACCTACGCCGAAGCGGCCTCCGTACCCGCCGTGTTCCTCACCGCCCAGTACGCCCTGACCCGACTCGCGAAGGCGCAGCCCGGCCAGAGCGTGCTCGTGCACGCCGCCGCGGGCGGCGTCGGCATGGCAGCCCTCCAGCTCGCCCGCCACCACGGCCTGACCGTGTACGCCACCGCCAGCACCGGCAAGTGGGACACCCTGCGCCGCCTCGGCCTGGGCGACGAGGCGATCTCCAACTCCCGCACCGTGCAGTTCGCCGACGAGTTCCTCGCGGAGACCGGCGGCCGGGGCGTGGACATCGTCCTCAACTCCCTCGCCGGCGAGTTCGTCGACGCCGGCCTGCGGCTGCTGCCGCGCGGCGGCCACTTCCTCGAACTCGGCAAGGCCGACGTCCGCGACCCGCAGCAGATCGCCGCCGACCACCCCGGCACCTCCTACCAGGCCTTCGACCTGGTGCAGGCCGGCCCGGAGACCGTCGGCGAGATGCTGCACGAACTCCTCGCGCTCTTCGAGGCCGGGGTCCTCGAACCCCTCCCGATGACCGCCTACGAGATCCGGCACGCCCGCGAGGCCTTCCGCACCCTCAGCCAGGCCCGCCACACCGGCAAGCTGGTCCTGACCCTGCCGCCGTCCTTCGGGCCGTACGGCACCGTCCTGGTCACCGGCGGCACCGGCACCCTCGGCAGCGCCGTCGCCCGCCACCTGGTCGCCGAGCACGGCGTGCGCCACCTCGTGCTCGCAGGCCGCCAGGGCCCCGAAGCCGAGGGCGCGGCCGAACTCGCCGCCGAACTCACCGCCCTCGGCGCCCGGGTGGACATCCGGGCCTGCGACGCGGCCGACCGCGAACAGCTCGCCGCGCTCCTCGCCGCCATCCCGCAGGACCAGCCCCTCACCGGAGTCGTCCACACCGCCGGCGTCCTCGCCGACGGCACCCTGCCCACCCTCACCCCCGCGGGACTCGACACCGTCCTGCGCCCCAAGGTCGACGCCGTCCTCAACCTGCACGACCTGACCCGCGACCTCGACCTGTCCGCCTTCGTCCTCTACTCCTCCTCGTCCGCCCTCTTCGGCAGCCCCGGCCAGGGGGGGTACGCGGCGGCCAACGCCTTCCTCGACGCCTTCGCCGGCTACCGCCGCTCCCTCGGCCTGCCGGCCGTCTCCCTCGCCTGGGGCCTGTGGTCCAGCAGCAGCCGCATGGCCGGACACCTCGACCAGAGCGGAATGCACCGCCGGCTCGCCCGGGGCGGCGTCATGCCGCTCACCGACGCCGAGGGCCTCGCGCTCTTCGACGCCGCCCAGGCCGCCGACAGCCCCCTCCAGGTCCCGATCCGGCTCAACCACGCGGCCCTGCGCGCCGCCGGACCCGTCCCCGCCTTCCTCAGCTCCCTCGTCGGCGGCGGGGACGGACAGCACGACCGGCGCCGGCAGGCCGCGGCCCCCGAGACCCTCGCCGACCGGCTCGCCGCCACCGCCCCCGAGGAGCAGGAGGAACTGGTCCTGGAGGCCGTACGGGCCCACGCCGCGGCCGTGCTCGGCCACGGCGGACCCGAGGGCATCACCGTCGACCGGGCCTTCAAGGAACTCGGCTTCGACTCCCTGACCGCCGTGGAGATGCGCAACAGGCTGGCCGCGGCCACCGGGCTGCGCCTCGCCGCCACCCTGGTCTTCGACCACCCGACCCCGGCCGCCCTCGCCGCGCACCTGCACCGCGAGATGGCACCGGCCGCCGGAGCGGGCCCCGCCCCCGCCGGCTCCGCGGCCCCCGCCGCCCCGGACGCCCGCGGCACCTCCGTCATGGCCGAACTCGACCGGCTGGAGGCCCTCTTCGGGGCCCTCGCCGGACAGGGGGAGGGCGGCAGCGGCCCCGACGAAACGGCGCACAAGGAGATCGCCAACCGGCTCGCGGCCCTCACCGGCCTGTGGGGCGGCCTCGGCGGCGGCTCCGGCGGCACACATCCCGCGGACTCGACGGGCGAATCGGTGGCCGAGTCCATCGAGGACGCCGACGACGACGAGATCTTCGCATTCATCGACGAGCGGTTCTGAACCGCACAGCACGTGACGGGTGACGAGACATGGCGAACGAAGAGAAGCTCCGCGAGTACCTGAAGCGGGCCACCACCGAACTGCACCGCACCAGCGAGCGCCTCAAGGAACTGGAGGCCCGCGCCCACGAGCCGATCGCGATCGTCGGCATGGCCTGCCGCTTCCCGGGGGGCGTCAGCACCCCGGAGGCCCTGTGGGAGCTGGTCTCCACGGGCACCGACGCGGTCTCGCCCTTCCCGGGCGACCGCGGCTGGGACGTCCAGGGGCTCTACGACCCCGACCCGGACGCGGCCGGCCGCTCGTACTGCCGTGAGGGCGGCTTCCTCCAGTCGGCCGGGGCCTTCGACCCCGCCTTCTTCGGGATCTCCCCCCGCGAGGCGGTCGCGATGGACCCCCAGCAGCGGCTGCTGCTGGAGACCTCCTGGGAGGCCCTGGAGCGCGCCGGGGTCGACCCGCGCTCGCTCAAGGGCTCCCGCACCGGGGTGTTCGTCGGCGCCTGGAACGGCGGCTACACCGAAGGGGTCCACGAGCCCTCCGCCCAGCTCGAGGGCGACCTCCTCACCGGCGGGGTGGTCAGCTTCACCTCCGGCCGCATCTCCTACACCCTGGGCCTCGAAGGCCCGTCCGTCACCGTCGACACCGCCTGCTCCTCCTCCCTGGTGGCCCTCCACCAGGCCGCGCAGTCGCTGCGCCAGGGCGAATGCGACCTCGCCCTGGCCGGCGGCGTCACCGTCATGTCCACCCCCGCCGTCTTCGTCCAGTTCTCCCGCCAGCGCGGCGTGGCCGCCGACGGCCGCTGCAAGGCCTTCGCCGACTCCGCCGACGGGTTCGGCCCCGGCGAGGGCGCCGGCATCCTCCTCGTGGAGCGGCTCTCCGACGCGGTCCGCAAGGGGCACCCCGTCCTCGCCGTGCTCCGCGGCTCCGCCGTCAACCAGGACGGCGCGAGCAACGGGCTCACCGCCCCCAGCGGCGCCGCCCAGCAGCGCGTCATCCGCCAGGCCCTCGCGGACGCCCAGGTCACCGCCGCCGACGTCGACGCCGTCGAGGCGCACGGTACGGGCACCAAGCTCGGCGACCCCATCGAGGTGCACGCCCTCATCGACACCTACGGCAGTGCGCACACCGCCGAACGGCCGCTGTGGCTCGGCTCGTTGAAGTCGAACATCGGCCACACCCAGGCCGCCGCCGGGGTGGGCGGGGTCATCAAGATGGTGATGGCCCTGCGCTCGGGCCTGCTGCCGCAGACCCTGCACATCGACGCCCCCTCCTCCGAGATCCTCTGGGACGGCGGCGCCGTGGAGCTGCTGACCGAGTCCCGTGCCTGGCCCGAGACCGGCCGCGCCCGCCGCGCGGGCGTCTCCTCCTTCGGCGTGAGCGGTACGAACGCCCACGTGATCCTGGAGCAGGCCCCCGCGCCCGAGACCCCGGAGGAGACCCCGGCCCGCGCGCTGCCCGTCGTACCGCGGATCCTCACCGCCCGCTCCAAGACCGCCCTCAGGGCCCAGGCCGAGCGGCTGCGGGCCCGGCTCGACCGGGACCGGGAGCGCGGCGCGGAGCCGCGCGAACTGGACCTGGCGTACTCCCTTGCGGCCACGCGTTCGGTCTTCGAACACCGGCAGGTCACCCTCGGCACCACCGTCGTGGAGGACCTCGCGGGTCCCACGGGTCGCCGCGCGCTGGTGTTCCCGGGGCAGGGGACGCAGTGGGTCGGGATGGGTGCCGGTCTGCTGGAGTCCTCGCCGGTCTTCGCCGCCCGTCTGCGCGAGTGCGCCGACGCGCTGGCGCCGTTCGTGGACTTCGACGCGGTCGAGGTCGTACGGGAGGGCCACTCGCTGGACCGTGTGGACGTGGTCCAGCCGGTGACCTGGGCCGTGATGGTTTCGCTGGCCGAGCTGTGGCGCTCCCTCGGGGTGGTCCCCGATGCGGTGGTCGGTCACTCGCAGGGCGAGATCGCGGCTGCTGCGGTGTCCGGTGCGCTGTCCCTCGAGGACGCGGCCCGGGTCGTCGCGCTCCGCGCCGCCGTGATCGGCCGCGAGCTCGCCGGTCTCGGCGGCATGGCCTCGATTCCCCTTCCCCGTACGGCAGTTGAGGAGCGCCTCTCGGCTCCCGAGTGGACGGGCCGGCTCGGTGTGGCCGCCGTCAACGGGCCGTCCAGCACGGTCGTCGCCGGTGACGCCGACGCCATCACGGCCTTCGTCGCGGCCTGCCAGGCCGAGGACGTCCGCGCCCGGCAGGTCCCGGTGGACTACGCCTCGCACTCCGCGCACGTGGAGCGCATCGAGGCCGAGCTGCTGGACGTCCTCGCCCCGATCGCCCCGCGCCGCTCCGAGATCCCCTTCTACTCCACCGTCGAGGGCCGCCTCCTCACCGACACCACCGTCCTCGACGCCTCGTACTGGTACCGCAACCTCCGCCAGACCGTCCGCTTCGAGGACACCGTCCGGGTGCTCCTGTCGAAGGGATTCGGCACCTTCGTGGAGTCCAGTGCCCACCCCGTGCTCGTCATGGGCATCCAGGAGACCGCCGACGCGGCCGGCCACGAGGTGCTCACCGGCGGCTCGCTGCGCCGCGACAAGGGCGGGCCGGAGCGGTTCCTGACCTCCGCCGCCGAGCTGTTCGTCCGCGGGGTCGACGTGGACTGGGCCGCCCTCTTCGAGGGCACCGGCGCCCGTACCGTCGACCTGCCCACGTACGCCTTCCAGCACAAGAGCTACTGGCTCGAACCCTCCGTACGGTCCGCCCCGGCGGACACCGACCCGACCGGCACCGACGGCTGGCGCTACCGCACCACCTGGCAGGGCCTGCCCGAGCCGGCCGCCGCGCCCGCGCTCTCCGGCCGCTGGCTGCTCGTCCTGTCCGCGGGGGCCGCCGAGGCCGACCCGGCGCAGGGCGCCTTCGCGGAGGCCGCCGAAGCCGCCCTCACCCGGTACGGGGCCCGCACCGAGCGCCTGGTCCTCGACACCGCCACCGCGACCCGCGGGGCGCTGGCCGCGCAACTGGCCGCGTACGAGACCGCCCAGGCCCCCGGCGGGACCTTCGACGGCGCCTTCGACGGGGTCCTCTCCCTGCTCGGCACCGACACCCGCCCGCACCCCGGCCACCCCGGGCTCGCGCTCTCCGTGCCCGGCACCACCCTCCTCGCCCAGGCCGCCGCCGACGCCGGGCTCACCGCCCGGCTGTGGGCCGTCACCCGCGGCGCCGTCGCCGTCTCGCCCGCCGAGCGGCCCGGCTCCGAAGGCGCCCAGGTCTGGGGCCTCGGCCGCGGTATCGCCCTGGAGCACCCCACCCTGTGGGGCGGCCTGGTCGACCTGCCCGCGGACCCCGACGAGCGCGCCTGGCAGCGGCTCGCCGCCGCCCTCGGCGGCGCGGACCCCGCCGCGGGAGACGAGGACCAGATCGCCGTCCGCGCCTCCGGCAGCTACGGCCGCCGGCTCGTCCCGGCCGGCGGCGCCCCCGCCCGCCGCAGCTACACGCCCCGCGGCACCGTCCTGGTCACCGGCGGCACCGGCGCCCTCGGCGCCCACGTGGCCCGCTGGCTCGCCGGGGCCGGAGCCGCCCACCTGGTCCTCACCGGCCGCCGGGGCCCCGAGGCCCCCGGCGCCGCCGAACTGGCCGCGGAACTGCGCGCCCTGGGCGCCGAGGTCACCGTCGCCGCCTGCGACGTCTCCGACCGGCAGGCCGTGGCCGCGCTCCTGGATGCCCACCCGCCGACCGCCGTCTTCCACACCGCGGGCGTCCCGCACTCGGCGGCCCTCCTCGACACCGACACCGCGTCCCTCGCCGAGGTCTACGCGGGCAAGGTCGCCGGCGCGCACCACCTGCACGAGCTCACCCGCGGCCTCGCGCTCGACGCCTTCGTCCTCTACTCCTCCGGCGCGGGCGTCTGGGGCAGCGGCGGCCAGAGTGCCTACGGGGCGGCGAACGCCGCCCTCGACGCCCTCGCCGAGCAGCGCCGCGCCGACGGGCTGCCCGCCACCTCCGTGGCCTGGGGCCTGTGGGGCGGCGGCGGCATGGGCGAGGGCGCGGGCGAGGAGTTCCTCAGCAGCCGCGGCCTGCGCGCCATGGACCCGGTACGGGCCGTGGCGGCCCTCGCCCGGGCCCTGGACCGCGAGGACGGCTGCGTCGCCCTCGCCGACATGGACTGGCCGCTCTTCGCCAAGGGGTTCACCACCTTCCGGCCCAGCCCGCTGATCGGCGGCCTGCCCGGCGTGCGCGAGTCCCTGGACCCCGCCGGGTCCGTCGCCGCGCAGGACTCCGGGGCCGGCGCGGACGGGGCCGGGCTCACCGCCCTGCTCGCCGCCGCGGGCCCCGCCGAGCAGTACGAGCTCGTGCTCGACGAGGTCCGCTCCGGCGTCGCGGCCGTACTCGGCCACGGCGGCCCCGAAGAGGTGGACCCCGAAGAGGCCTTCAAGGACCTCGGGTTCAGCTCCCTCACCGCGGGCGAGCTCGCCGGCCGGCTCAGCCGCGCCTGCGGCCGCAAACTGCCCCCGACCCTGGTCTTCGACCACCCGACGGCCGCCGCCATGGCCGGCTACCTCACCGAACTCCTGCGCCCGGCTGCCGCGGCCGCCGGAGCGGCGGGCGCCGCGTCCCCCGAGGAGCAGCGGATCCGGGCCGCCCTGGCCGCGGTCCCGCTGTCCGCACTGCGGGAGGCCGGACTGCTGGACACCCTCCTCGCCCTGGCCCCCGCCGGGGCCGGCACGGCGGCGCCCGAGCAGTTCTCAGGCGGCGCCGGGTTTGATGGGCCGGACCGGCTCGACCCCGCCGCAGGCCGCGAGGAACACGGCGGGTTCGGCCCCGCGGACCTGGACGGGCTCGACGACCTCGACGAGCTCGACGGGGACGCGCTGATCGAGCTCGCCCTGCGCGACGCCGCCTGACCGCGCCGGAAACCGGCGGCCGCAAGGCCGCCGGCCCGCCCGCCCCGCCCAGAGAGGGACCACCGATGGCCATGTCCTCCGAAAAGCTCATGGAGGCGCTACGGACCTCCCTGAAGGAGGCCGAGCGGCTGCGCAGGCGCAACCGGGAGCTGGTCGCGGCCGCCCACGAGCCCATCGCGGTCGTCGGGATGGCCTGCCGCTACCCGGGCGGGGTCGACTCGCCCGAGGCCCTGTGGGAGCTCGTCGCCTCCGGGACGGACGCCGTCGCGCCCTTCCCGGAGGACCGCGGCTGGGACCTGGAGGGCCTCTACGACCCGGACCCCGAGTCCCCGGGCACCACCTACTGCAACCAGGGCGGATTCCTCTCCGGCGCCGCGGACTTCGACGCCGCGTTCTTCGGGATCTCGCCCCGCGAGGCCGTGGTCATGGACCCCCAGCAGCGGCTGCTGCTGGAGGTCTCCTGGGAGGCCCTCGAACGCACCGGACTGGACCCGCGCACCCTGCGCGGCTCCGGTACGGGCGTCTACGTCGGCGCCGCCCACGCCGAGTACGCCACCGACCTGGACCGGGTCCCGGCCGGCTCCGAGGGCTACCTGCTCACCGGCAGCGCCGACGCCGTGCTGTCCGGCCGCATCAGCTACGTCCTGGGGCTCGAAGGCCCCGCCATGACCGTGGAGACGGCCTGCTCCTCCTCCCTGGTCGCCCTCCACCTCGCCGTCGCCGCCCTGCGCCGCGGCGAATGCGCGCTCGCCCTGGCGGGCGGCGCGGCCGTCATGCCCGACGCGGCCGCCTTCGTCGAGTTCTCCCGGCAGAAGGGCCTGGCCCCGGACGGCCGCTGCAAGGCCTTCTCCGCCGACGCGGACGGCACCGGCTGGGCCGAGGGCGCCGGCATGGTCGTCCTGGAGCGCCTCTCCGACGCGCGCCGGGCCGGCCGCGAGGTCCTCGCCGTCATCCGCGGCACCGCCGTCAACCAGGACGGCGCCAGCAACGGGCTCACCGCCCCCAACGGCCCCTCCCAGCAGCGCGTCATCCGCGCCGCGCTCGCCGACGCCGGGATCGAGGCCCGGTCCGTGGACGCCGTCGAGGCGCACGGCACCGGCACCCGGCTCGGCGACCCCATCGAGGCCCAGGCCCTGCTGGACGTGTACGGGCAGGACCGCGAGCCGGGACGGCCGCTGTGGCTGGGCTCCCTCAAGTCCAACATCGGCCACTCGCAGGCCGCCGCCGGGGTCGGCGGGGTCATCAAGACCGTCCAGTCCCTGCGCCACGGCCTGCTCCCCAAGACCCTGCACGCCGACACCCCCACCCCGCACGCCGACTGGTCCTCCGGCGGCGTCCGCCTCCTCGCCGACCCGGTCGCCTGGCCCGCCGGCCCGCACCCCCGCCGCGCCGGGGTCTCCGCCTTCGGCGTCGGCGGCACGAACGCCCACGTCATCGTGGAGGAGGCACCCCCGGAGCCCGCACCGGGCCCGGACGGTACGGGGTCCCCGGCCGGTACGGAGTCCCGGACCGGCACGGCGTCGGCCCAGGCAGCCCCGGCAGCCCCGACCGGTCCGGCCGAAGGCGTTAACGGCGTTAACGCCGCCGCGGTGCCCCGGGGCGCCAACACGCCCCCGGGGGAGGCGCGTTCCGCCGCCCCCGTTAACGGCGTTAACGCCGTTAACGCCCCACCCGCCCCGGAGGCCCCACCCGCCCCGCCCGTGCCCTGGTTCCTGTCGGGCCGCACGCCCGAGGCCCTCCGCGCCCAGGCGGACCGGCTGCGCACCCACCTCGCCGGACCCGCCGGGGAGCAGCCGACCGCCGAGCGCGTCG
This sequence comes from Streptomyces sp. NPDC038213, assembly GCF_055600495.1. NCBI lineage: Bacteria > Bacillati > Actinomycetota > Actinomycetes > Kitasatosporales > Streptomycetaceae > Streptomyces > Streptomyces sp. NPDC038213. The sequence continues at coordinate 101,113 of NZ_JBVJYM010000023.1, read as the reverse complement.
GGCACGCCCTGGCCACCTCCCGGACCGCCTTCGAGCACCGCGCCGTGGTCCTCGGCGCCACGTACGCAGAGCTGACCCGCGGCCTCGCCGCCCTCGCCGACGGGACCGCCTCGCCCGCGGTGCTGACCGGGGTCCGCCGCCGCGAGGCCAAGACCGCCTTCCTGTTCACCGGCCAGGGCAGCCAGCGCCCCGGCATGGTCCGCGAACTGCGCGCCGCCCAGCCGGTGTTCGCCCAGGCCCTCGACGCCGTGGCCGAACGGCTCGACCCGCACCTCGGGCGCCCGCTCACCGAGGTCCTCGACGCGGCCCCCGGCAGCCCCGGGGAAGCCCTCCTGCACCAGACCCAGTACGCGCAGGCCGCCCTCTTCGCCGTCGAGACCGCCCTCTTCCGGCTCCTGGAGCACTGGGGGATGCGCCCCGACGTGCTCCTCGGCCACTCCGTGGGCGAGATCGCCGCCGCCCACGCGGCCGGGGTCCTCGGCCTCGACGACGCGTGCGCCCTGGTCGCCGCCCGCGGCCGCCTCATGCAGGCCCTGCCGCCCGGCGGCGCCATGCTGTCCGTACGGGCCGCCGAGGACGACGTACGGGACCTGCTGGCCGGCCGCGAGGACGTCCTCGCCGTGGCCGCCGTCAACGGACCCCGCTCCCTGGTCCTGTCCGGCACCGCCGAAGCCGTCGCGGACGCCCGGGCCGTTCTCGCCGAACGCGGCTGCAAGACCAAGCAGTTGACGGTCAGTCACGCCTTCCACTCGCCGCTCATGGACCCGATGCTGGCGGAGTTCCGCGCCGTCGCGGACGGGCTCGACTACCGCGCCCCCCGCATCCCCGTAATCTCCAACGTCACCGGCCGCCGCGCCACCGGCCGGGACCTGCGCACCGGCGCCTACTGGGCCGCGCACGTCCGCGGCGCCGTCCGCTTCGCCGACGGCGTCCGCACCGCCCGCGGGCTGGGCGCCGCCACCTTCGTCGAGCTCGGCCCCGACCCGGTGCTGTGCGGGATGGCCACCGAGGTCCTGGCCGCGCAGGAGGCCGGCGGCGACCCGGCCGACGCACCCGTCCTGGTGCCCGTACTGCGCCGCGGCCGCCCCGCAGCCGCCACCCTGCTGCGGGCGGTGGCCGCCGCCGCCACCCGCGGCGCCGCCCTCGACCGCGGCCGGCTCTTCCCCGGCGGCCCGGCCCGCCCGCTCCCGCTCCCCGTCTACGCCTGGCAGCACCGCCGGTACTGGATCGCCCCGAGCCCCCGCGGCCGCTCCGGCGCCGCCCCGGCCGGCGGCGCCCGCCGCCACCACGTCACGTGGACCCCGCTGCCCGACGGCTCCGGCGCCCCCCTCACCGGCACCTGGCTCCTGGTCGAGCCCGCCGGAGCGGCCCCGGACCCGCTCGCCCCGGCCGCCGACCGCGCCGAACGGGCCCTGCGCGCCCGCGGCGCCGCGGTCCGCAGGCTCCGCGTGCACCCCGCGCAAGCCGACCGCGCCTCGCTCGCGGCCCTGCTCCGCGCCGACGCGGGCGCGCAAGGTGACACAGCCGCACCCGTCGAGGGGGTGCTTTCCCTCCTCGGCGCGGATGATCGGGAGCAGCCCGGATCCGGGCTGGTGCCGGCCGCCGTCCGGGCCACCCTGTCCCTTGTCCAGGCGATGGAGGAGACGTCCATGTCCGCACGCCTCTGGTGCGCGACCCGGGGAGCCGTGGCCACGGCACCCGGCGAGCGGCCGCGGGCTGCGGCGGCCCAGATCTGGGGGCTCGGCCGCGTGGCCGCCCTCGAACTCCCCGCCCTGTGGGGCGGAATGGTGGACCTCCCCGACACCGCTCCCGCCGACGCCGACGACGGTGACAGCGCCGACGAGACCGCCTGGCGGCTCCTCGCCGAGGCCCTCGGCGGCCCCGAGGACCAGGTCGCCGTCCGCGGCACCGGAGCCCTCGCCGGTACTCTCGGCCGCCGCCTCACCGCGGCCCCCGCCCCCCGGTCCGCAGCCCCGTACCGCCCCCGCGGCACCGTCCTGGTCACCGGCGGCACCGGCGCCCTCGGCGGCCACCTCGCCCGCCGCCTCGCCCGCGAGGGCGCCGCGCACCTCCTGCTCGTCGGCCGCCGCGGAGCCCACGCCCCCGGCGCCGCCGCACTGGAGGCCGAACTCCTCGCCCTCGGCGCGAAGACCACCTTCGCCGCCTGCGACGTCGCCGACCGGGACGCCCTCGCCGCGCTCCTCGCCGCGGTGCCCGCCGACGCCCCCCTGACCGCCGTCTTCCACGCCGCCGGGGTGCCCCAGGTCAGCCCGCTGACCGGGACCGGCCCCGAGCTGGTCGAGGAGGTGTACGCGGGCAAGGTCGCCGGCGCGCACCACCTGCACGAGCTCACCCGCGGCCTCGCGCTCGACGCCTTCGTCCTCTACTCCTCCGGCGCGGGCGTCTGGGGCAGCGCCGGCCAGTGCGCCTACGCCGCCGCGAACGCCGCGCTCGACGCCCTCGCCGAGCAGCGCCGCGCCGACGGGCTGCCCGCCACCTCCGTGGCCTGGGGCCTGTGGGGCGGCGGCGGCATGGGCGAGGGGGAGGGCGCCGCGTACCTCCTGCGCCGGGGCGTGCGCCCCATGGACCCGCAGGAGGCCCTCACCCAGCTCTTCCGCGCCGTCTCCGCGGGCGAGGCCCAGGTCACCGTCACCGACACCGACTGGGAGCGGTTCGCCCTCGGGTTCACCTCCCGCCGCCCCAGCCCGCTGATCTCCCTGCTCGCCGCCCCGGCCGCCGCCCCCGGCGCCCCGGCCGGGGCCGCCCCGGCCGCCGGCGCCCGCCCGCGCGACCTGCGCGCCGAGCTCGCCGCACTGGCCCCCGCCGCCCGCACCGCGGCCGTCCTGGCCCTGGTCCGCACCGAGGCCGCCGCCGTCCTCGGGTACGAGGACCCCGAAGAGGTCGCCGCCGACGGGCCGTTCACCCTGGCCGGCTTCGACTCCCTCGCCCTCACCGAGTTCCGGCGCAGGCTGGCCGCCGCCACCGGCACCGACCTGCCCCCCGAGGCCCTCTACGACCACGACACCCCCGACGCCCTGACCGCCCATCTCGACGCGCTCCTGAGCGGGCCCGCCGAGGCCGCCCCGGCCGCCGGACCCGGCGCCGACACCACCCTGGTCGCGGTCTACCGCTCCGCGGTGGCGCAGAGCCGGGTCGCCGAGGCCGTCGGCGCCCTGGGCGCCGTCGCCGCCCTCCGCCCGGTGTTCACCGCGCCCGCGGACCAGCCCGTCACCCCCGTCCGGCTGGCCGACGGCCCCGCGGACGCGGACGGGCTGCTCCTGATCGGCGTCACCGGCACCGCGGCCGTCTCCGGCCCGGCCGAGTTCGCCGCCTTCGCCGCCGCCCTGGCCGGACGCCGCACCGTGGCCGCCCTGCCCCAGCCCGGCTTCCGGTCCGGGGAGCTGCTGCCCGGCAGCCTGGACGCCCTGTGCGCGGCCCACGCCGAGGCCGTCGACCGGTACGCCGGCGGCCGCCCGTACGCCCTGGTCGGCCACTCCGCCGGGGCCAACGTCGCCCACGCCCTCACCCGGTACCTGGAAGCCCGCGGCACCGGGCCCGCCGCCCTGGTCCTCGCGGACGTCTACACCCCCAGCGCCCCCGGGGCCATGGGGGTCTGGCGGGACGTCATGCTCCGCTGGGCGATGGACCGCACGGTGGTGCCGCTCGACGACACGCGGCTCACCGCTATGGGCGCGTACCACCGGCTCCTGCTGGACTGGACCCCCCAGCCCACCCGCGCGCCGGTCCTCCACCTGCGCGCCGCCGAACCCATGGCCGCGTGGACCGATCCCGCGACGGACTGGAAGTCCGTCTGGGACGGCGCCCGCACCGTCACCGACGTACCCGGCAACCACTTCACGATGATGACCGAGCACGCCCCGACCACGGCCCGCACCGTCGACGCCTGGCTCGACGCGCTGCCCGGCGGTGACCGATGACGAGGAGTCGCACCATGACCTCCGAGCTGCTGACCGACGACCCGGGCCGCGAGACGGCCCTGGCGGGCGCCCGCCGGGCCCGCAGGAACCAGCTCACCCGCGCCGCCCAGTGGTTCGCGGGCATCCAGAACGACCCGTACGGCCTGATCCTGCGCTCCGGGACCGAGGACCCCCGCGCCCACGAGGAGCGGATCCGCGCCGCCGGCCCGCTCTTCCACAGCGCCCCCCTCGACACCTGGGTGACGGCCGACCGCGCCGTCGCCGAGGAGGTCGTCTCCGGCGGCGCCTTCGACGGGCCCGGCGCCGGTCCCGAGGCCGCCGCCGCGGACGGGCTCCCGTACCGCAGCGCCGTCCTGTCCGTGGACCGGGACACCGCGGCCCGGCTCGCCCCCCTCACCGTCCTGGGCGGCCCCCTGCTGTGGGCCGAGGAGGACGAGTGCCTGGAGAAGCGGACGGTCACGTTCGCCCGCGCGCTGCTCGCCGGGCTCGGCCACCGCTTCGACCTCACCGAGGAGTTCGCCCGCCGGCTCGTCGGCCAGGTGCTCGCCGAGCAGCTCGGCCTGCCCGAGGCCGCCCACGCGCGGTTCGCGGAGGTCCTGCCCGACTGCCGCCACGCCCTCGACGGACTGCTGTCCCCCCAGCCGTACGCCGTGGCCCGCGCCGCCGAGGCCGCCGAGGCCACCCTCGGCGCCCTGCTCGCCGACGGGCTCCACGAGGCCGGGGCCGACACCGTGCAGGCCGCCCGGATCCTCGCCGTCAGCGCCAGCGAGACCACGGCCGTGCTCCTCACCAACTCCGTGCGCAGGCTGCTCGCCGAGCCCGGGGCCTGGCAGAAGCTCGCGGCCGACCCCGCCCTCGCCGCCGAGGCGGTCGCGGACACCCTGCGGCAGGCCCCGCCGGTCCGGCTGGAGACCCGTACCGCCACCCGGGACACCGCGCTCGCCGGTACGGAGCTGCCCGCGGGCAGCCGCGTCACCGTGCTCGTCGCCGCCGTGAACCGCGATCCGCAGGCCCCCGCGGACGCCGCCCCCTTCGGGCTCCCCGCCGACCTGCACTTCGCGCTCTCCGGCCGGCTCGTCACCGTCATCGCGCGGGCCGCCCTCGGCGCGCTCGCCGAAGCCCTCCCCGGCCTGCGCACCGCGGGCGAGGAGGTCACCCGGCTGCGCTCGCCCGTCCTGGGCGCCCCCGCATCCTTCCCCGTCGCCAAGAGCGACTGACGGGCCCGCCGGCCGGGCCCGCAGCGGGGCCCGGCCACCGAAGACCACGACCCCGACCGCAACGAGCCAGACGAGGGCGGACGATGCCATGCGCGTCCTGATCACGTGCTTCGCGCACAACACGCACTACTACAACCTGGTGCCGCTGGCCTGGGCGCTGCGCGCCGCCGGACACGAGGTACGGGTGGCCAGCCAGCCCGCGCTCACCGAGGTGATCAACGGCTCCGGGCTGACCGCCGTACCCGTCGGCGACTTCGACTCCATCGTCGAGCTGATGACGCAGATCGGCGGCGACCCCACCCCGTACCAGCAGGGCTTCGACTTCGCCGACACCGTCACCGAGCCGCTCGGCTGGGAGCACGCCCTCGGCCAGCAGACCATGATGACGGCCATGTCGTTCGCCCCCCTCAACGGGGACACGACCATCGACGCCATCGTGGACTTCGCCCGCGCCTGGCAGCCCGACCTCGTCCTGTGGGAGCCGTTCACGTACGCCGGCCCGATCGCCGCCCACGTGACCGGCGCGGCCCACGCCCGGCTCCTGTGGGGCCCCGACGTGGTCCTCAACGCCCGCCGGCAGTTCCTCGAACTCCTCGCCGGGCAGCCCGCCGAGCGCCGCGAGGACCCCATGGCCGAATGGCTCACGTGGACCCTGGAGCGCTTCGGCACCTCCCCCACCGCCGCGGACATCGAGGAGATCACCTGCGGCCAGGCCACCGTCGACCCGGCCCCCGCGAGCCTGCGCATCCCCGTCCCCGGCGAACTGCTGCCCATGCGGTACGTCCCCTACAACGGGCCGTCCGTCATACCCGGGTGGCTGCACACCCCGCCCGCCCGGCCGCGGGTCTGCGTCACCCTCGGCGTCTCCGCCCGCGAGACCTTCGGCCGCGACGCCGTCCCCTTCGAGGAGCTGCTGCACGCCCTCGGAGACATCGACGCCGAGATCGTCGCCACCTTCGACGCCAGCCAGCTCCAGGACCGCGAGGCCCTCCCCGCCAACATCCGGGTCGTGGACTTCGTCCCCATGGACGCCCTGCTGCCCACCTGCGCGGCGATCGTCCACCACGGCGGCGCCGGCACCGGCTACACCGCCACCCTGCACGGCGTACCCCAGATCATCGTGGCCTCCCTCTGGGACGCCCCGCTCAAGGCCCGCCTCCACGAGGCCGCGGGTGCCGGCATCGACCTGCCGCCCGAGAAGCTCGACGCCGCCTCCCTGCGCGAGGCCGTCCTGCGGGCCCTGACCGACCCCTCCGTCGCCGCGGCCGCCCAGCGGCTGCGCGCGGAGGCCCTGGCCGAGCCCACCCCCGCCGGGCTGGTCCCGGCCCTCGAAGAACTCGCGGCCCGGCGGGGCCGCCCGCAGCCCGCACACCCCAGCCAAGGAGAGACGACGTGACCACCACCGCAGCCCCCGCGGGCAGCGGCTACGCCGACGGCATAGCCCGCCTCTACGACCTGGTCCACCAGGGCAAGGGCAAGGACTACGCCCGCGAGGCCGCCGACCTGGCCGCCCTGATCACCTCCCGCGCGCCCGGCGCCACCAGCCTCCTCGACGTGGCCTGCGGCACCGGCCTGCACCTGGAGCACCTGACCGCCGCCTTCGCCACCGTCGAGGGCGTGGAGATCTCCGCCGACATGCGGGACATCGCCGTCCGCCGCAACCCGGGCGTCCCCGTCCACCTCGGCGATATGCGCGACTTCGACCTCGGCACCACCTTCTCCGCCGTCACCTGCATGTTCAGCTCCATCGGCCACATGGCCGACCAGGCCGAACTCGACGCCGCCCTGGCCCGGTTCGCGGCCCACCTCGAACCCGGCGGCGTGGTCGTCGTCGAACCCTGGTGGACCCCCGCCACCTTCACCCCCGGCTTCGTCGGCGCCTCCATCACCGAGGCCGAGGGCAAGACCATCTCCCGCGTCTCCCACTCGCAGACCGAGGGCAGCGCCACCCGCATCGACGTGCACTACCTCATCGCCGAGCCCGGCCGCGAGATCGCCCACCTCGCCGAGACCCACCTCATCACCCTCTTCACGCGCGAGGCCTACGAGCAGGCCTTCGTCCGCGCCGGCCTCACCGTCGAGTTCCAGGAGGGCGGCCCCTCCGGGCGCGGCCTGTTCATCGGCACCCGGGCGGCGTGAGCCCCGCATGATCGAGGGGATCCTCCCGCCCGGGGCGGTCTCGGTCGACACGGCCGGGGAGTTCCCGCAGGAGCTGCTCTTCGCGGGGGAGCGGGCCCTGGTCCGCGACGCCGTAGAAGAGCGGCGCCGCGAGTTCGCCACGGTCCGCGTCTGCGCCCACCGGGCGCTCGCCGCCCTCGGGCGGGCCGCCGAACCGGTGCTCTCCGGCCGCCGCGGCGAACCGCTGTGGCCGGCGGGCACGGTCGGCTCCCTGACCCACTGCGAGGGCTACCGCGGCGCCGCCCTGGCCCCCGCCGGCCGGTGGCGCTCGCTCGGCATCGACGCCGAACCGCACCTCGCGCTGCCGCCGGGGGTGACCCGCGGGATCGCCTCCGCCGGCGAGCGGGAGCAGCTGCGCGAGCTGGCCCGCCGCCACCCCGGCACCCGCTGGGACCGGCTGCTGTTCAGCGCCAAGGAGTCCCTGTTCAAGGCCTGGTCCCCGGTCACCCACCGGACCCTCGACTTCGACTCCGCCGAGCTCGAACTCGACCCGGCCTCCCGCTCCTTCACCGCCCGGCTGCGCACCCCCGGCCCGGTGCAGGACGGCCGCGCCCTCACCCGCCTCACCGGCCGCTGGACGGTCACGAACGGCCTCCTCCTGACCGCCGTGGCCATCCCGCCCGCCCCGCCCGCGCCGCCCCCGGCACCCCTCTGACCCCACCTCCCAGGGACAGGCCATGTCTGCTACGTACGGCGCGTCCACCGCACCAGGCGCGCCCCGCACCCCCGGCACCCCCGCCGCACCCTTGGGGTCCGCCGCCTTCGTCCGGCGGCTCGCCGGGGAGCAGGTCGCCCTCCACCTGGACGGCTACGAACGCGGCATGACCGCCTCCGGAGCCCTGGCCGGGCTCCTCGGCGGCGGGGCCGTCACCGGTGCCTCCTGGCATCCCGCCGCGGCCGCCGCCGCCCTTGCCGGGGGCCGCGCCTACCGGGCCCAGCTCCACGACCTCGCCCTCCTCGGCACCCCCGCCGCCCCCGCCCTGCGGGCGCTGCTCGCCCACGACGGCCGGCTGCTGTGCGCGGCCCTGCGGCCCGCCGCCGAACGCTCCGGCGGCCGCGACGGCCACGCCACCCTCCCGCTGCCGCCCGCCGGCCCCGCCGCCCCCGCCGGCACCCCCCTCGCCGAGGCCCGGGCCCTGCACTGGGCCGTGGACCGGCCGGGCCTCCTGGTCGGGATCAGCCCCTGGACCGCCCCCGCGGACGGCACCGGGCCCGGATCGCGCACTGCCGCCCGTACCCTCGCCGACTGCCTCGCCGAGGGCATCGGCGTGCACGCGCAGCTCGTCCTCGACCCCGCCGCCTGCCGCGAGGTGCTCCAGGCCCTCCTCACCGGGTACGAGCGGGCCCGCGCCGCCGGCCGCGACCTCTCCCGCACCGGCGCCGCCCTCACCCTGCCCCTCGGCCTGCTCGCCGGATCCGTCGACGCCCGCCTGGCCCGCCGCCCCGGTGCCCCGCCCGCCGCCGGCCGGCTGGCCGCCCGCGCCTGCGCCCGGCTCTGCTACCAGGAGTACGAGCGCACCCTCGACGACCCGCGCTGGCGCTCCCTGGTCGCCGACGGGGCCCGCCCGTTCCGGATCACCTGCTCGGCGGCGTACACCCTGCGCTCCGGAGCCCTGCGCACCGGCGCCGCGCCCCGCCCCGACCTCGTCGCCCCCGGCCTCGCGCTCGCCGCCGGTGCCGAGGGGCTCGCCGCCTTCCTCGGATCCGGGGAGCTCGGCCCCGAGAACCTCGGCGCCCGCCCGGGACGCCCCGGCGGCGGGGAGGAGGCGGTGCTCGCCGCCCTCGGGACCTGCCTGGGCTGCGAGGCAGAACGGCTCGTGCACCGGCAGAGGACCGCTCTGCGCCGCTCCTGGGACAACCTGCTCGCCGCCCTCGCCCGGCAGCTGCCCGCCGACCCGCACCGGCCCCTGCCAAACCCCCCGGAAGCGAACCAACCAGGCTAAGGACGGGCCCCGTTGGCCTCAAGGTGCCCGGAACACACCGTGCCGCCCCGCACCCGCCCCCCGGTGGTGGCCGGGCCACCGCCCCGCGCTGCGAGCCGCCGCCGCCCCGCCCGCCCGGGGGCGCGGGAAGCCGGTTGACGCTCCGTCGGACGGGTGGTTACGGTCCCCGGACCGTCAAGATCAGGCCGATTCGTCCGCTGGGGGGCTGCGATGACAGGGGAGGACGCGTACGCCGGGCCGGGGCCCGGCAGCGCCGGGAGCGGCGCGGGCGGCGGTACGGGCGGTACGGGCGGCAGCGCAGGCACCGGCAGCGGCGCCGAACTCCTGGAGGTCCTCGAACTCCTCGCGGCCGAGGCGCCCGCCCACGCGTACGAGCAGCTCGTCGCCCGGGCCCGCCGCGCGGGGGCCGACCCCCGCCTGCTCGACCGGCTCGGCCGCGCCAAGGGGCTCGCCCACGAGGTCAACTCCCTCTTCGACCGGCGCCGCCAGCGCGAGGCCGAACTCGCCGCGCTCGTCGACACCGCCCTCGACCTCACCGAGCCCCGCCGCCTCGACGCCACCCTGCGCCTGATCACCCGCCGCGCCCGGCTGCTCCTCAAGACCGACCTCGCCTGGACCGCCCTCGCCGACGAGCACACCGGCGACCTGGCGGTCGGCACCGCCGACGGGGCCGTCAGCGCCCGTACCGCCGGCCACCGCATCCCCGCCGCCGCCCTGTCCGCGGGCGCCGCCCCCGGCGAACTCCCCGGCCCCTTCTGGACCTCCGACCACCTCGCCGACCACCCCGCCGGGGACCGCGCCGGGCACACGGGCGCCCTCGAGGGGCTCCTGGAGGCCGAGTCCCTCCACGCCGTGCTCGGCGTACCCCTGCGGGACGGGGACCGCTGCCTCGGCTTCCTCTACGCCGCCGACCGCGGGATACGGCACTTCAGCCCCGACGAGGTCGCGCTCATGTGCTCCCTCGCCGACCTGTCCGCCGTCGCCATCAAGACGGCCCGCCTGCTGGAGACCGTCCGGGCCGCCAACACCGCACTGGAGGACGCCGGGACCCGGGCCCGGGCCGGGCTCAGCGACGCCCTGCGCGCCAAGCACCTCCAGGACGACCTGGTCCGGCTCGTCCTCGACGGCATCGGCATGGACGAGCTCCTCGCCCGCGCCTGCGCCGAACTCGGCGGCGGCCTCTCCGTCTGGGGGCAGGGCGGCGAACGCCTCGCCGGGCACGGCCGCACCGGCCGCCCCGACCCCGCGGAGCTGGAGCGCGTACGGCTCACCGCGGCCGCCACCGGCATCGCCTGCCCCATGGCCGACGGCACCCTGGTCGTCCCGCTCTCGGTCCGCTCCGAGGACGTGGGCTCGCTGCTCCTGCACCCCGGCGGACCCGAGCGCCCCGAAGCGCCGGGAGAGCACGGACAGCCGCCGGGGCCGGCAGATCCGCAGGCGGCCGGCGGTCCCCTCCCCGCCCCCGGCGCGCCCAGCGAGCAGGTCCTGCTCTCCTACGCGCGCACCGTGTCCCTCCTGCTGGTCATGCAGCGCTCCACCGACGCCGGGGGACAGGCCGACGACGACCTCCTCGAAGACCTCGTCACCTGGGACGGCCCCGCCGAGGGCCTGCGGCGCCGGGCCCGGCGGTTCGCCGCCCGGCTGGAGCGCCCGCACGTGCTGGTCGTCGCCCACCCCCGGACCGCGGCCGCCGACCTCGCCGAGGGCTGGGCCGCCGGGCACGCCCGCCGCCACCGCGGCATGAAGACCGTGCAGGGCGAGCGCATCGTCCTGCTGCTGCCCGGCGAGGACCCGGCCGCCTGCGCCGAACAGGTCCGCGCCGGGCTCGCCCAGGCCACCGGCGCCCCCGCCACCGCCGGTGCGGCCCCCGTGGCCGAGGGCGCCGACGGGGTCCGGCGCGCCCACCAGGAGGCCGTGCGCTGCCTGGAGGCGCTCACCGCGCTCGGCGGCGCAGGCCGCTCCGCCGCCGCCCGCGACCTGGGCTTCATCGGGATGCTGCTCGCCGAGGACCACGACGCCGCCGGCTTCGTCGAGCGGACCCTCGGGCCCCTCCTCGACCACGACGCCGAGCGGTTCAGCAACCTGGTCGAGACCCTCGACGGCTGGTTCACCGCCGCCGGCAGCCCCACCCGCGCCGCCGAACTCCTCTACGTCCACCCCAACACGGTCTCGCGCCGCCTGGAGCGCATCAGCCAGCTGCTCGGTCCGGACTGGCAGCAGCCGGAGCGCTCCCTGGAGCTCCAACTCGCCCTGCGGCTGCAGCGGGCGCGCGTCTTCCACGGCCCCGTACCCGCCGCCCCCCGGTCATGGGAATCGACGTGACCGTGCCGCGGCCGCGGTGCGCCCCCGAGTCCAGCAGCCGCACCGCGTGCGCCAGCGACACCAGCGTCACGTGCCGGTGCCAGCCGTGGAACGAGCGCCCCTCGAAATCCAGCGCCCCCACCGGCAGGCTCGTCCCGGTGAAGTCGGCGTCCGCCCGGCCGATCAGCTTGCCCAGCCCCAGCAGCGCGCCCCGCCCGGCGCCGCCCAGGTTCGTCAGCCACAGCTCCGAGACCTCGCGGCTGTTCGGCGACCACACGCCCACCAGCGTCAGCGGGGCGTCCGCCGCGGGCCGCCCCCCGGCGGCCCCCTGACGCGCCCGCGGCCCCGCGAGCCCCGGCAGCCGCACGGGCAGCAGCGACACCAGCGAGGTCTTCGGCAGCCCCGGACCCGCCGGGTCGAACCACTCCACCGGCCGCCGCTGCGAGCGCGCCAGCTCCGCCAGCTGCTCCGCGGAGGCCGCGACGGCCCGGGTCCCGCCCGCCGACAGCGCCGGCGCCAGCAGGCTCGTACCACCGCCCACCCGCAGCAGGAAGGACAGCCCGGCCTGCGAGAAGGCCTCCACCATCGGCAGCACGGCCTCCTCGCGGACGTCCGCCACCACCGGCAGCCGCGTCAGCCCCCAGCCCGCCGTCTCCAGCACCATGTCCCGCGCCAGGTCCTCCGCCGAACCGGCGTCCACCGAGTCCGGGATCGCGGCCCGCTGGCGCCGCTCCGCGTCCTCGAGCCAGTCGCCCGACAGCGACAGCCGCCAGTTCACCGGGGCCGCCGCCGAGGCGGAGGCCAGCCACAGCCCGTACCCGTGCTGGCTGTTGACCACCTGCCCCAGCTGCGGCACGAACCGCCGCCCCACGCCCACCGAGTGACGGCCCGTCTTCGGGATCACCAGCGGGCGCACCACCCAGGCCTTCGGCGCCAGCAGCCGGTCCAGCCGGGCCGCCAGCTCCGCCCGCAGCGGGGACCAGTCCCAGGTGGAGCAGCTGATGAAGTGGTGCAGGCTCTGCTCCGCCGAGCGCTCGTCCGTGCTCGCGGCCAGATTGCGCATGGTCTTGCGGCCGGGGGCGTGCAGCAGCCCGTTCACGTACAGCTCGCCCTTGTGCCGCTGGTCGCGGCGGCGCAGCGGGGACAGCACCGAGGCGCACAGCGCACGCGCCGCGCCCTGCGCCGCCGCCCGCTCGTACGGCGCGCCGTACCCGGAACCGGACAGCGGCCCGGGGACCGGACCGCGGCCGGTCCCGAAGGCCCCGTGCGCCGGTCCGTACGCGGCTCCGAACGCCGTTCCGTACCCGGGCCCGTACGCGGCTGCGCGCACCGGGCCGGACACCGGGCCGGAGTCCGGAGCGAACTCCGGTTCGGGCAGCAGGCTCGGGGCTTCCACCGCCTGGAGAGTGGACCTCATGACGCTCCTCGGGGTCTCGGCGCCCCGGAACCTGCCGGGCCGGGGCCGCACTGCTGGGACCCCTCCACCGTCCCCGGCCGCCCCGCCCCGGCCCAGGTCCGCCGGAAACACACTTCCCGGCCAACTCCCCTCCGCGGCCGCCCCGGACGGGCGGGCCGCCCGCCGGCCGGCCGGACCCCGGCCCGAGTGGTGGCCCGGCCACCGCCCCGCCGCCCGCCCGGGCCCCCACCGGTCCCGCCGGGCCTCCGATCCGCAGTCCTCAAGCGATCCTCAAGCACCCGATCCCAGGTAACACGGGGCAAAGGCCCCGAACTCCGTAGAGTGTGACGGGCCGACCTCGTCTCCTGCGGACCACTCCGTGAGCGTGGAGGGACGCGCACCACGCGCGCGCACCAACGCACCGAAGACACCAGGAGACCGCATGCTGTCCCGCAGGCCGGCGGAGCGAACACCCCGCCACCGCACCCCCCTCCAGACCGCGCCCGGGACCCCCGGGCGCCGCCGCCCGGCCCGCACGCCGCGACTGCTCGCCCTGACCGTGGCCCTCTTCTGCACGGGCGGCGTACTCGCCCCCGCCACCGGCACCGCCGCCCCGGCCGCCGCGTCCGCACCGGCCCAGGAGGGCACCCAGCGGGTCCGCGACCTCGTCGCGCAGATGACCCTCGACGAGAAGCTGACCTTCGTCCACTGGACCGCCGGACCGCAGAACGGCCCCCTCGCCAAGGGAGTCGGCTACCTGCCCGGCGTACCGCGCCTCGGCATACCCCCGCTCCAGGCCGCCGACGGCCCGGTCGGGCTGCGCATCAACGGCAGCCGCGCCACCGCGATGCCCACCCCCACCGCCCTCGCCGCCACCTTCGACGACTCCCTCGCCACCGCCTACGGCAGGGTCCTCGGGCACGAGGGCCGCGCACTGGGCCAGGACGTGGTCCTCGCCCCGATGGTCAACAACATCCGCGTGCCGCACGGCGGCCGCAACTTCGAGACCTTCAGCGAAGACCCGCTGGTCACCTCCCGCACCGCCGCCGCCGAGATCAAGGGCATCCAGTCCCAGGGCCTGATGGCCACGGTCAAGCACTTCGCGGGCAACAACCAGGAGACCGACCGCTTCACCGTCGACGCGAAGATCGACGAGCAGACCCTCCACGAGACCGAGCTGCCCGGCTTCCGCAGCGCCGTCGAGGCCGGAGCGGCCTCCGTGATGTGCGCCTACAACGGGGTCAACGGCACCCCGGCGTGCAGCAGCGACGAGCTCCTGACGAAGGTCCTGCGCGAGCAGTGGGGCTTCAAGGGCTGGGTGATGTCCGACTGGCTCGCCACCAAGTCCACCACCGACATCACCAAGGGCCTCGACCAGGAACTCGGCCTGGAGATGGGCAAGCCCACCGACCCGGTCCCCGACTCCAAGCACTTCGGCGCCGCCCTCAAGACGGCCATCGCAGCCGGCACCGTCCCCGAGGCCGCCCTCGACCGCTCCGTGGTCCGCATCCTCGGCCAGATGGAGCGCTTCGGCCTCCTCGACCCCGCAGGCGGCGCCCCGCGCCCCGTACGCGACGCCCAGGCCGGCCGGGAAGCCGCCCGCGAGATCGCCGAGAACGGCGCCGTCCTGCTGCGCAACACCAACACCGGCGGCCGCCGCGCCCTCCCGCTCACCGGGACCGCCGCCACCTCCCTCGCCGTCATCGGCGACAGCGCCAAGCACCCCAAGGTCTCCGGCCTCGGCAGCGCGCACGTCGTCCCCGACGCGGCGAAGTCCCCGCTGGACGCCCTGCGCGAGCGCGCCGGCTCCCAGGCCTCGATCGCGTACGAGCCCGGCATCGACCGGCTCGGCACCCCGCTGCCCGAGGCGAACCTGAGCCCCGCCTTCCAGAACGGCAGGCAGCTCGACGCGGGCGGCGACCGCCAGTTCTACGACGGCACCCTGACCGTCCCCGCGGACGGCGACTACCGCATCGGCGTCCGCGTCGACGGCGGCCTCGCGATCCTCCAGATCGAGGGCCAGAACCCCGTCTACGCCGCCGACTCCTTCAGTGAGACCACCAGCATCGTCCTCAAGCTCACCAAGGGCACCCACAAGCTGACCATGAGCGGCTGGGCCTGGCCCGACCGCCCGCTGTCCGTGGACCTGACCTGGGTCACCCCCGAGCAGGCCGCCCGCAACATCGAGCGGGCCGTCGCCGCCGCCTCCGCCGCGCGCACCGCCGTGGTCTTCGCCCAGGACGAGGGCTCCGAGGGCTACGACCGCCCGTCGCTGTCCCTGCCCGACGGCCAGGACGCCCTGATCGCCGCCGTCACCCGGGCCAACCCCAACACGGTCGTGGTCCTCAACACCGGCTCCTCCGTGCTGATGCCCTGGCTCCACTCCACGGGCGCCGTCCTCCAGATGTGGTACCCCGGCCAGGAGGGCGCCCAGGCCACCGCCGCGCTCCTCTACGGCGACGCCAACCCCAGCGGCAAGCTCACCCAGACCTTCCCCGCCTCCGAGACCGCCCACCCGATGGCCGGAAAGCCCGAGCGCTTCCCCGGGGTCGGCGGCAAGCAGGAGTACAGCGAGGGCATCCACGTCGGGTACCGCTGGTACGAGCAGCAGGGCGTGGCCCCGCTGTTCCCCTTCGGGCACGGCCTCTCGTACACCTCCTTCACCTACCGCGACCTCGCCGTCGAGCGGACCGCGACCGGCGCCGCCGTCCGCGTGACCGTCCGCAACAGCGGCTACTCCGCGGGCAAGGAGGTCGTCCAGGTCTACCTCGGCCCCAGCGGCCAGATCACCGCCCCGCAGGCCGCCAAGAAGCTCGCCGGCTACACCAAGGTCGCCCTGGCGCCCGGCCAGGAGAAGCGGGTCACCGTCGCCGTCGACGCCCGCCAGCTCCAGTACTGGGACACCGCGCGGCACGCCTGGCAGGACGCCCCCGGCGCCCGCACCGTCAAGGTCGGCTCCTCCTCGGCGGACATCCGCCTCACCGGCCGCCTCGCCCCCTGACCCGCCCTCCCCGCCGCCCGACCGACCCCCACCCCAGTGGAAGGAAGCACATGACCGCTACGGACCACGACACCGTGACCGCCGCCGAACCCGGCACCGCCGCCGGCAGCCGGATCGCCGCCGCCGACGCCATCGACACCACCCAGGAGACCGGCCTGCGCCACGTCGCGGCCCTCTCCACCGAACTCCGGGACGTCGTGGAGGTCGAGCAGCGCAAGGTGCGCCTGGAGCGCGTGGTGCTCGTCGGCGTGTGGACCTCCGGCACGGTGGCGGAGGCCGAGAGCTCCCTCGCGGAGCTCGCCGCCCTCGCCGAGACCGCGGGCGCCCTGGTGCTCGACGGGGTCATCCAGCGCCGCGACAAGCCGGACCCGGCCACCTACATCGGCTCGGGCAAGGCCGCGGAACTGCGCGCCCTGGTCGAGGCCACCGGCGCCGACACCGTGGTCTGCGACGGCGAGCTGAGCCCCGCCCAGCTCGTCCGCCTGGAGGAGTTCGTCAAGGTCAAGGTGGTCGACCGGACCGCCCTGATCCTCGACATCTTCGCCCAGCGCGCCACGTCCCGGGAGGGCAAGGCGCAGGTCGCGCTCGCGCAGATGCAGTACATGCTGCCGCGGCTGCGCGGCTGGGGCGCCTCGCTGTCCCGGCAGATGGGCGGCGGCGGAGGCGCGGGCGGCGGCATGGCCACCCGCGGCCCCGGTGAGACGAAGATCGAGACGGACCGGCGCCGGCTGCGCGACAAGATGTCCAAGATGCGCAAGGACATCGAGGAGATGAAGACCGCCCGCGACCTCAAGCGGCAGGAGCGCCGCCGCAACAAGGTCCCGTCGGTCGCCCTCGCGGGCTACACCAACGCCGGCAAGTCCTCCCTCCTCAACCGCCTCACCGGCGCCGAGGTCCACGTCCAGAACGCCCTGTTCGCGACCCTGGACCCGACCGTGCGCCGCAGCGAGACGGCAGGCGGCCGGGCATACACCCTGGCCGACACGGTCGGCTTTGTACGCCACCTGCCGCACCAGCTCGTCGACGCCTTCCGGTCCACGCTGGAGGAGGTCGCCGAGGCGGACCTGATCCTGCACGTGGTCGACGGCTCGCACCCCGACCCGGAGTCGCAGATCGAGGCCGTGCGCACGGTCATCGGCGAGATCGGCGGCGCCGGCGTACCCGAGCTGGTGGTCGTCAACAAGGCGGACGCGGCCTCCCCGGAGACCCTCGCCCGCCTCACCGCGGCCGAGCCGACGGCCCTCACCGTCTCCGCCCGCACCGGCGAGGGCATCGAGGCCCTGCTCGCCCGCATCGCGGAGGAACTCCCGCACCCGGAGACGGAGGTGGACGTCCTCATCCCGTACACGGAGGGCCACCTGGTCGCCCGCATCCACGCCTCGGGCGAGGTCCTCTCCGAATCCCACGAGGAGACGGGCACCCGCCTGAAGGCCAACGTGGACGCCCCCCTGGCCGCCGACCTCGCGGCCTACGCGGCCTGACCCCGGCCGGCCCGCCACCCCGAGCGCCCCGCGCCCCGCCCCTACCGGCGGGGCGCGGGGCGCCGTGCCACCGGGTTGCCGACAGCGGAGGCGCATGGTTACAGTTATTTCACATACCTTGCGAGGGGAGGCGCCGTGGCTCGCTCAAGCGTCCTGGCACGGGCCGAGAAGGTTGAACCGGACCCGGCGCACCAGGATGCCCTGGCCGCTGCGGCCCGGCTGGTGCCCGAAGCCGTCGAAGTGCTGGTGCACACGCCGGACGGAGGCGAAGTAGCGCTTCCGAGCGAGCTGCTGCGGATTCTCGCGGCCGCTGCGGGCGAGCTGGCCCGAGGCCGTGCCGTGACCGTGCTCGCCTCGGAGGCCACGCTGTCGCCCGCCGAGGCCGCAGAGCTCCTGGGCCTGTCCCGCCCCTTCGTCTCCCGCCTCCTGGACTCGGGGGACATCCCCTCGGCGCACCTCCCTGGCAGCACCCACCGCGTGGTCCGGCTGACTGACGTGCTGGCCTTCCAGCAGCGGCGCGAGCGTCGCAGGGAGGGACGGCGCCAGATCGCCGACGCCCTGTCGGACACGGGCCGGCCCGACTGACGCGAGTGCCGTCGAGCCGGCGCGGAGGGGTAGGGGCCGAAATAGGGCACCGCGGGTTTTCGTCGACACCAACGTCCTGTTCCCGTTCTCGGTGATGGACGTGATGCTTGCCCTTACCGAGGACGCCGTGCACGAGATCGTCTGGTCCGAGCGGTTGCTGGCGGAGTGGGAGCGGGTCATCGTCCGGGAAGAGCGGCGTACGGCGGCATCCGCGGCCGCGGTCGTGCGGGCTGTACGCCGGTTCTTTCCCGACTGCGAGATCGGGGAGCAGTCCTATGCCCACCTCGTCGCCGATATGCCCGGCAGCGATCCCGACGACCGCCACCACGCGGCTGCTGCCGTGGCCGCCGGGGCCGGGGTGCTGGTGACGTGGAACATCTCGGACTTCCCTGCGGCCCCGTTGGCCGCACGCGGAGTGCGGGTGGTCGATCCTGACTCCTCCTTGTGCGAGCTGTACGGCGAGTTGCCCCACGAGACGGCGCAGACGGTGGTCAGGCTTGCCGCGGAGAAGCGCAACCCGCCGATCGCGACCGGAGACGCCGTTGCCCGGCTCGCGAAGGCCGGGCTGCCGCGGTTCGCGGATCTGCTGACGGGCCACATCGGAGGCTGATCGGGGTGACCCGGCGCCGCGCCGCCGCGGCGGGGACGCGCCGCGGCCCGCACCCGGCCGGGGGCCGTTCGCGTGCGGGCCGCGGCGTGGTCGGCTCAGTGGGGGGCCGTGGTGAAATCGCGGATCGTGGTGATGACGTAGTCGAGCATCTCCTCCGTCAGGCCCGGGTAGACGCCGATCCAGAAGGTCTGGTCCGTGATCAGGTCGCTGTTGATGAGCGGTTCGGCGATGCGGTGGGGCTTCTCGGCGTACGCGGGGTGGCGGGTCAGGTTGCCTGCGAAGAAGCGGCGGGTGTTGATCTTCGAGGACTCCAGGTGGTCCACCAGCGCCGCGCGGGTGTACGCCGCCTCCGGGTCCACCGTGATGAGGAAGCCGAACCAGCTCGGGTCGCTGTCCGGGGTCGCCTCCGGGAGCATCAGGCCCGGCAGGCCGTCGAGGCCGGCCCGCAGCTGGGCCCAGTTGCGGCGGCGGGCCGCGCTGAACTCGTCCACGCGCTGGAGCTGGCTCAGGCCCAGCGCGGCCTGGAGGTCGGTCGCCTTCAGGTTGTAACCCACGTGCGAGAAGATGTACTTGTGGTCGTAGCCGTGCGGCAGCTTCCCCATCTGCTGGTCGAAGCGCTTCATGCACCGGTTGTCCTCGCCGGGCTCGCACCAGCAGTCGCGGCCCCAGTCGCGGAAGGACTCCACGATCCGGGCCAGCGCCAGGTTGCTCGTCAGGACGCAGCCGCCCTCGCCCATCGCGATGTGGTGCGCCGGGTAGAAGCTGGTCGTCGCCAGGTCCCCGAAGGAGCCGGTGCGCTTGCCTCGGTACGTGGAGTCCACCGCGTCGCAGTTGTCCTCGACGAAGAACAGCCCGTGCTGCTCGGCGAGCTGTGCGACCTCCTCGACCTGGAACGGGTTGCCCAGGGAGTGCGCGATCATGATCGCGCGGGTCTTCGGGCCGATGGCCGCCTCGATCCGCTCGGGCGTGGTGTTGTACGTGCCCAGCTCCACGTCCACGAAGACCGGCACCAGGCCGTTGTGGAGGATCGGGCTGACCGTGGTCGGGAAGCCCGCCGCCACGGTGACGACCTCGTCGCCCGGCTTCAGGCGCTGCTCCTCCAGCTGCGGGGAGGTCAGCGAGCTGAGGGCGAGCAGGTTGGCGGAGGAGCCCGAGTTCGTCAGGTGCGCCTTGCGGGTGCCGATGAACCGCGCGAAGTCCCGCTCGAAGCGCCGCGAGCTGACGCCGGCGGCGATCCGCATGTCCAGCGCCGCGGAGACCAGGGCCAGCCGGTCCTCCTCGCTGAGCACCGCCCCGGACACCTGCACGGGGGAGATCCCGGGCTGGAAGGGGCCGGGGGCCTGTTCGCGGTGGTATTCACGGACGAGCTCCGCGATCCGGTCCTTGGTCTCGCCCATGGTCGTTCCCTTCTGATGGCACCCGCTGACGGAACCGTGAGCCTAGGGCCGGGGGAGCGGTGGACCGGCAGAGCGCCGGTCGACTTCATCAGGTCCGGGGGAAAAGCCGACCGGTGGCGAAATCTTTTCCCCCGGAAGGAAAAGAGGCTCGCACGGCGGAGGCTCGGATGCCACAATAAAACCGCTCTAGAACATGCTCAGGAGGCAACGCATGACTGATACCCCGGAAAACAACGCAGCCGAGACCGACGCCAAGCAGAAGTTCCGCGAGGCCCTGGAGCGCAAGTCCCGCAACGCCAGGTCCCAGCAGGCGCACCACGAGGCGCGGCTCAAGATCAACGGCACCAACGGGCCCAACCACCAGAACCGGAGCTTCCGACGCAAGGCCGGCTGACCCGCCGCAGCACTTTTCCAGAGGGCCGCCGCGATCCCGCCCAGGGGATCGCGGCGGCCCTCTTCTGCGTATCCGCACGCGTGCGCGGACCCTTCCGCCGGGTCCGCTCCGGGCTCCTGCGCGTTCCCGCCCGGCCTCCCCGGGCCCCGATTCTCGATTACTGCTCGAATTTCGGTTGACAAATGCTGGAGAATTCCTGGGCGTATGCTCTGCATTCAGCCGAACCGCGTTCCGCCCGGCCCGCCGCGATTGTTTTCTACTACGAGCGCGCCGTGGTGCGCCGCGCGCGACCCCGTCGCCGCCGGCGCTTTCGTCCGAGGGAGGAACGCGTCCGGATGGACGACAAGGAGATACTGACCCGCTTCAAGGACGGGACCCTGGACCGGAACCGCGCCGCGGCCCTGCTCGCGGCCCGCGGCGGCGGCACGGGCGGCCGCCCGGCCCCGCTCCGGGGCCGGTCGCAGGCCCCCTCGCCCTCGCCCTCGTCTCCGCCCGCCCTCCCGTCCGGTCCCGCGTCCGGTCCCGCGTCCGGGTCCGTACGGCCCCCCGTACCCGCGCCCGCGCCCGCCCCCGCGGAGTCCGAGCGCTTCGCCGTCGTCGGGCTCGCCGGCCGCTTCCCCGGGGCCGCCGGCCCGCGGGCCCTGTGGCAGCAGCTGCGCGCCGGGCGCGGCACCGCCGGACCGCCCCCGGCCGACCGCCCCGGCGGCGGTGGCGAGCCGGGCCACTACCTGGACGGCGTACAGGACTTCGACCCGGTGTTCTTCGGGATCGAGCCCGCCGAGGCCGCCCTGATGGACCCGCAGGAGCGGATCTTCCTGGAGACCGCCTGGGAGGCCTTCGAGGACGCCGGCTGCACCGGCAGCCGCCTCGACGCGCTCACCGCGCCGGACGGGACCCCGCGCAGCGTCGGCGTGTTCGTCGGCGCCACCGCGGGGGACTACGCCCTGCTGGCCGCCGAGGCCTGGACCCGCGGCAGCCGCGCCATGCCCCGCCGCGGCCACTGGAGCCTGCCCAACCGGCTCTCCGGGCTGCTCGGGCTGACCGGCCCCAGCCAGAGCGCGGACACCGCCGAGTCCTCCGTGCTGGTCGCCCTCGACCTCGCCCTCGGGGCGCTGCGCCGCGGCGAGTGCGAAGCGGCCCTCGTGGGCGGCGTACAGCTGCTGCTGCACCCGGCGGGGCAGCGGCCCGGGGCTGGCGAATGCGCGGGGGCTCTGCTGCTCAAGCCGCTCGGGCGGGCCCTCGCCGACGGGGACACCGTGCACGCCGTCGTCTGCGCGGCCGCCGTCCACACCGGCCCGGCGGCCGGACCCGGCGGGCCCGGCCGCGCCGAGCGGACCGCGCTGCTGCGCAGCGGGTACGAGCCCGGCACCGTGACCCTCCGCGAGAGCGCCGCGGACGCCGAGCCGACGGTCGGGCGGGCCGGAGCGGCCACCGGCATCGCCGTACTGACCCGCGCCGTCCTCCAGCTGCGCCACCGCGTGCTGCTGCCCGGCGCGGACCGCCCCGATGCCGAGCCGTGGGCGGCCCCGGAGCAGGGCCCCCGGCGGGCCTCGGCGGCCGTCCGCGGGGCGGGCGGGGTCGAAGCCCACGTGATCCTGGAGGAGTTCCCGCCTCCGGGACCCACCGGACCCACCGCGGTCACGGGGTCCGGTGGACCCACGGGACCCACCGGGCCCACTGACCTCACCGGGCCCACTGACCCCACCGGCACCGCCACCACCCCCGCCACCCAGACCCCTGACCACGGCCTCCGCCTCGCCGAGGTCACCCCCATCGGGCTCCGCCGCCCTGCCGACCCGCACCCCCGAACCCAGGCCCAGACCCAGACCCAGACCCAGACCCAGGCCCAGGCCCGGGCCCACGCCGGGACCCAACTCCCGCCCTTCGCACCGGAGTCGACCCCGGCAGCCGCCACCCCCGCCCCCGAGGGCGAGCTCGTCCTGCTCTCCGCGCCCACCCCCGCCCACCTGGCCGCCACCGCCGCCCGTCTCGCCGACTGGCTCGGCGGCCGCGAGGCGGCCCCCCTCGGCGCCCTCGCCCGCGCCCTGCGCACCGGGCGCGCCCCGATGGACTGCCGGTTCGCGGTCGTCGTCCGCGACCGTGCGGAGCTGGCCGCCTCCCTCGAGGAGCTCGCCGGGGGCGCCATGCGCGGGGTCGCCGACCTGCGCGGCGGCGCCGCCGACCCGCTCGGCCTGGGCGCGGTCCCCGAGACCCGCGGCTACCTGGCCGGGCTCTGGGGGGCCCGCAGACTGCACCAGCTGCGCGCGCTGTGGCTGTCCGGGGTGGACGCGGACTGGGCCGCCCTGGAGGCGGCGCCGGGCCACGGGGCGGTGTCCGTACCGCTGCCGCCCTCCGTGTTCCTGCGCACGCCCCTGTGGCTGCCCGGCACGGGCGAGGGCGGATGAGCACGACGGCCACGGCGCCCGCGCCGCAGCGGATACCGGTGGGGGAGGGGCCGCCCCCGGTGAACCTGTGGTTCTGCCCCAACGACGACCTCGCCCCCGCCATCGCCGCCACCCTGTGCACCCACTGGCTGGACGAGAACGAGCAGGAGATCGCGGGCCGCTTCCTCTTCGAACGCGACCGCCGCCAGTACCTCGTCGCCCACGCCCTGGTCCGCCGCGTCCTCGCCCTGGAGACCGGAATCCCCGAGGCGGAGTCCGTCATCTGGCGCTCCTCGCGCGGCCGCCCCTTCCTCCAGACCCCGGCGGGCGGGCTGCCGCGCGGCGGGGACGCCCTCGACTTCAACCTCTCGCACTCGAACACGTACAACCTCCTCGGGGTCGCCCGCGGGCACCGGATCGGGGTGGACGTGGAGCGCCTCGACCGCTCCGACGTCGGCCTGTCGACCATCGTGAACACCTTCGCCCCCGCCGAGCGCGACTGGATCGCGGGCCTGGCCCCCGGCCGCCCCCGCGACCAGCGGGTCCTGCGGCTGTGGACCCTGAAGGAGGCCTACTCCAAGGCCCGCGGCCTCGGCCTCGGACTGCCCTTCGACTCCTTCTCCTTCACCCTCGCCGAGGACCGGGGCGTCCTGCGCTTCGAGCCGCCGGAGGACGACGAGGCCTCCCGCTGGCGGTTCCTGGAGTTCGAGCCGGTACCGGAGGTGCTGGCCGCGGTGGCGCTGGAAGTGGACGGGGTACGGCCGCCCGCCGTCCACCTGCACCACGGCTTCCCGTGGGGGCGCGCGGCCCCGCGCCGCCTCGTGCTCCCCGCCGCGAGCCGCTGACGCCCGCTGACATCCGCTGACACCGGCTCAAGCGGCAGGAGTGGCGGGACTACAGCGAGCATTGAGCCGCCCTGCCGATGCTGAGCACCCCGACACCGGCCGGACCCGGTGCCTCTGTGTCGAAAGGGACCGCACATGACCATCGTCGAGGAACGACCGCTGGAGGAAACGCGGTGCGCCACGCTGCGCGAGCGCACCGCCGAACTGGCCGCCATCCGCGAGGCGGCCGAGGCCGGACCCAGTGCCCGCGCCACCGAGGCCCAGCACGCCAAGGGCAAGCTGACGGCCCGCGAGCGCATCGCGATCCTCTTCGACGAGGGCACGTTCAACGAGGTCGAGGGGCTGCGCAGGCACCGCGCCAGCGGCTTCGGCCTGGAGGACCGCAAGCCCTACACCGACGGGGTCGTCACCGGCTGGGGCAAGGTCCACGGCCGCACCGTCTTCGCCTACGCGCACGACTTCCGGATCTTCGGCGGTGCACTCGGCGAGGCCCACGCCGAGAAGATCCACAAGCTGATGGACCTCGCCGAGGCCGCCGGAGCCCCCATCGTCGGCCTGTGCGACGGCGCCGGGGCCCGCATCCAGGAGGGGGTCACCGCCCTCGCCGGGTACGGCGGCATCTTCCAGCGCAACGTCCGCAACTCCGGCGTGATCCCGCAGATCTCCGTGATCCTCGGCCCCTGCGCCGGCGGCGCGGCCTACTCGCCCGCCCTCACCGACTTCGTGTTCATGGTCCGCGGCACCTCCCAGATGTTCGTCACCGGGCCCGACGTGGTCCAGGCGGTCACCGGCGAGGCCGTCACCATGGAGCACCTCGGCGGCGCCGACTCGCACGCGGCCGCCTCCGGCGTGGCCTCCTTCGCGTACGACGACGAGGAGACCTGCCTCGAGGACGTGCGCCACCTCCTGTCCCTGCTCCCCGCCAACAACCGGGAGGTCCCCCCGGCCGGCGACGAGGAGGACCCCGCCGACCGGCGCAACGAGGCGCTGCTCGACCTGGTGCCGGCCCGCCCCACCCAGGGCTACGACATCCGCGACCTCATCGAGGAGGTCGTCGACCACGGCGACTACTTCGAGGTGCACGGCGCCTGGGCGCAGAACGTGGTCTGCGTGCTGGCCCGGCTCGGCGGCCAGGTCGTCGGCATCGTCGCCAACCAGCCCGCGTACCTCGCCGGCGTGCTCAACATCGAGGCCTCCGAGAAGGCCGCCCGCTTCGTGCAGTTCTGCGACGCCTTCGGCATCCCGCTCGTCACCCTGATCGACGTACCGGGCTTCCTGCCCGGCGTGGACCAGGAGCACAACGGCATCATCCGGCACGGGGCCAAGCTCCTGTACGCGTACTGCAACGCCACCGTCCCGCGGATCAGCCTGATCCTGCGCAAGGCCTACGGCGGCGCGTACATCGTCATGGACTCCCGGTCCATCGGCGCCGACATCGCCCTGGCCTGGCCCTCGAACGAGGTGGCCGTCATGGGCGCCGAGGGCGCCGCCAACGTCATCTTCCGCCGCGAGATCGCCGCCTCCGACGACCCGGAGGCCACCCGCGCCCAGAAGATCAAGGAGTACCAGGCCGAGCTCATGCACCCCTACTACGCCGCCGAACGGGGCCTCGTGGACGACGTCATCGACCCGGCCGAGACCCGGGCCAAGCTGATCGCCTCCCTCGACATGCTGCGCGCCAAGGCCGCGCCGCTGCCGGCCCGCAAGCACGGGAACCTCCCGCTGTGAGCGCCGCCGAGCACAGCCCGCTGCCGCTGTCCCTGGCCACCGTACGGATCACCCGGGGCAACCCCACGCCGGAGGAGACGGCCGCCATCGCCGTCCTCCTCGCGGCCCGGCTGCACCAGGCCCAGCAGGCCGCCGCAGCCCCCCGGGAGGCCGCGGCCCCCCGCGTCCGGGACTTCCCCTCGCGGATGCGCCCCCGGTTCCGGGCCCCGGGCTCCTGGGCCTCGTGACCGGAAGCGGAACCTGCCCTGCCGCTCGGCTGTAGGAACGCTTGAGGAGTCTTTGACGGATCCTCGATCCGGCCCCCGGAGACTGTCCGCACCGAGTCGGGGTCCCCGCAAGCGCCCCGGGATCCACTCGGCCGCCCCGCCACCCCGGGGGCACGGCCGGAAGCGGAGGCTGAGAGCATGACCGTCGAACTGGTCCGCACCGCGGAACGCCCCCTGCGCGGAACGGAGTTCGCCGCCCTGTACGCAGAGGTGCAGCGGTTCTACGCGCACCAGATGGAGATCCTGGACACCCACGACACCGCCCGCTGGGCCGAGACCTTCACCGAGGACGCCCTCCTCGAACCGCCCGGCCCCGCCGTCCCGCTGCGCGCCCGCACCGGGCTCGCCCGCTACGTGCGCGCGGGCGCGGCCCGGCAGCGGCGGACGGGCGGCCGGCTCGACCACTGGGTCGGGATGCTCGACGTACGCCCCCGGGAGGACGGCACGCTGCGCACCCGCTGCTCGGCCCTCGCCTGCGCCCCGGCGGGCGGCGACGGCCCGCGGGCCCTGTACGTGTACGCGATGGAGGACGTCCTGGTCCGCGAAGCCGGCACCTGGCGCGCCGCGCACCGCCGGATCACCCGCGACGACCTGGCCTGACCGGGTACCCGGGCCGAACGGGCCCGTCAGGGAAGGCTGTTGAACGAGGCGAACACGTCGTCGAGCTCGTTCGAGTGGACCGTGAACGACTCGGGGGCCAGCGCCTGCGCGTCGAGGACGGCGATCACCGAGCGCACGGTCTCGACCCCGGCCTCGCCCCTGATCTGCAGGGTCAGCGCCCCGGGATCGGTCCACGACTCGCCCAGGCCCCCGCCCGGACCGGCCGCGAAGGCGGCGCCGGCCCGCTCCAGTGCGCCTTCGTCGGCGAACCGGAGCCGGACGAGGCCGCGGGGGGCGGAGCGGGGGACGGGGCCGCCGATCGGGCAGCTGGTGCTCATGGGCACGACTCCTTCTGTGGAGGGCCCCGGCCGGACCGGGGCCCCTGTGGCCGGTGGACACGCGCTCGAGTCCGGCAGGAGACCAATTGTGCTTGCGCCGCAATCATCGCGCGTGGACGCAGGGCAATGGAAGTCGATCCCCGTTAACTCGCTTGAAATGGCGAATTCTTTCAGGGGATTTCTTCAGTGGATGGCCTGAATTGGAGTGTGGTGATGACTGGCAGAAATCCGTCCGACGGTACTTCCGTCAACTTCTACGTGGTGGCCGACGGGGAACTGCGGCTTTCGCTGTGGCCCTCGTACACCGAGATACCCGGCGGCTGGCGGATCGTATTCGGCGAGGACAGCAGGGAGAACTGCGTCGGATACGTGGAACAGCAGAATTGGAGGGCGGCCGCCGAGGTCGCATGAGAAATGACGGCGGGGTGGGCCCCGGTGCCGGAGGAACGGCACCGGGGCCCACCCCGTCCGGCCCGCGGCCGCCCGGCCGCGGGCCGCCGGCTCAGGCGGCCGAGGCGGCCTTCTCCGCGGGGCCGGTGCGGCCGAGCTCCCGCCCGGTGCGCCGCAGCACGATCGAGTCGGCGATCTCGCCGCTGCGCACCGCGATGTTCGACAGCAGGGCCGAGGACAGGCCGTGCGTGTGCTCCGTACCGCCCTGGAGGTAGACCCCGCAGGTCATATCGGTGGCGTTGACCAGGCGGTAGTCCCGCTCCACCTGGTGCTTGCCCGCCGCGTCGCGCCGGAAGTTCGCGTCGAACTCCCCGAGCAGCCGCGCCGGGTCCAGGCCGTCGTACCCGGTGGCGAACACCAGGACGTCCACGGCCGACTCCTCGACGGTCTCGTCGAGCAGCGAGCGCAGCACCACGCGGGTCTCGTCCCCGGCGCTCTTGACCCCGTCGACGCGCGTGAGGTTGCGGAAGTGCAGCCGCTGCGTGCCGCGCACCTGCTCCTCGTACTGGCGCTGGTACAGGGCCCGGATGACGTCGGCGTCGACCACCGAGTAGTTGGTGTTGCGGTGGTAGCGCCAGAAGGAGTCCCGGGCCCGCTCGGTGCCGAAGTAGTACTCGTCCACCGCCGCCGGGTCGAAGACCTGGTTGGCGAAGGGGGTGTCGTCGGCGACCGAGTAGCCGTACGAGGGGATGACCGCGCTGACCTGGGCGTGCGGCAGCGAGTCGTAGAAGAACCGGGTGATCTCCGCCGCGCTCTGGCCGGCGCCCACCACCATCACGTTCTTCAGGGCGGCCGGGTCCTGGGCGTTGAACTTGGCCAGGAACTCGGAGCTGTGCCAGACCCGCTCGTGGCCGCCCATGCCCTCCGGCAGGCGCGGCACCAGCCCGGTGGAGATGGCCACGTTGCGCGCGGCGACCGTGCTGGTCGTGCCGTCCGCGGACCGCACGTCGATCTCCAGGAGGTCGGGGGCGCCGGTCCCGCCGTCCTCCGCCACCGGCCGGATCGCGGTCACCTCGGTGCCGTACGACACCAGCTCCGAGAGCCCGCCGGCCGCCCACTCCAGGTACTGGTGGAACTCCTGGCGGGTCGGGAAGAAGTCCTGGTTGTTCACGAACTGCACCAGCCGGTCGGAGGCGTGCAGGAACGAGACGAAGCTGAACCGGGACAGCGGGTTCCTGAAGGTCACCAGGTCCTTGAGGAAGGAAATCTGCATCGTCGTCGACGGCAGCAGCATGTTGCGGTGCCAGCCGAACGAGGCCTGCTTCTCGAAGAAGTGGGCCCTGACCGGATGCTGCGGGGTGCTCTCGCCGTGCTCCGACAGAGCGATCGCGAGTGACAGGTTGGACGGGCCGAACCCGATGCCGACCACGTCGTAGATCTCTTGGCTGCGCCTGCCCGTTATGCCCATAGAAAATTCTCCCGATTGCGTCTGGAAAACTCGGCCGGTGGCCCGAGAGACCGCTCTGCAGTGTGCTGCGGAAAGGGTCTCAAAGGCAACTCGAAGACGGCATGAAGACGACCCGAAGGCCATTTGAGAACCGCTCGGGGCGCTCGGAATCCGCAATCGTTGTCCCGTCGGCAGGACGTCGGTATGGTCGGCCCGGATTCTCGAGAACCCCACGGGTCCGGCTCGAACCCCTCTGGAGCCGGGGGCGAATGCGCCCGTACAGCCCGGAGTCGGAGCCAGGCCCTGGGAAAAGACCGAAAGGTGAATCCGCATGTTCGTGCCCAGCTTTTACCGCGAGCCCGACAGCTCCTGGATGGTGGACGTGGTCCGCGGCAACCCGCTCGCCCTGGCCGCCGGCAACGGCACCCCCGAGACCGGCCCCTTCGCCACCCACCTGCCGGTCATCTTCGACCCGGAGACCTCCGCCGACTGGACCGGGGACCTCACCGGGGCCACGCTGCTCGGCCACATGAACAAGGCGAACCCGCACTGGAAGGCCCTGGAGACGGGCAGCGTCCTGCTGCTCACCTTCACCGGACCGCACTCGTACGTCTCGCCGACCGTCTACCAGAAGTCGCCGGCCGCCCCCACCTGGAACTTCACCGCCGTGCACGTCCGCGGCACGGTGGAGAAGCTCGGCTCCGAGGAGGACACGCTGAGCGTGGTGGAGTCCACCGTCCGCGCCTTCGAGGGGCGGTTCGGCAACGGCTGGGACATGACCGAGTCCCTCGGCTACTTCCGCAAGATCGTGCCCGCCGCCGGGGCCTTCCGGCTCACCGTGACCGGCGCGGAGGGGATGTTCAAGCTCAGCCAGGAGCAGCCCTGCGAGGTGCGCGAGCGGGTCCGGGAGACCTTCGGGGCCAGCGAGTGCACGTACAAGCGCGAGACCGCCGGACTGATGGGGCGGCTGGAGCCGGCCCGTGAGCCGGCCGTGACCGGAGCCTGAGCAGCCGCGGGCCTGCGCACCGCAAGGAGGCCCTTCTGAAACAAGACTGACGGTCGGTCAGGCGCTGACGGCCAGCGGCAGCTCCGGCACCTGAAGCGGCATCTGAACCGGCACCTGAACCGGGCCGTCCGCCGGCTCCGGCTGCTCCAGGGCATCGGCCGCCGCGCTGTCGAGCGCGCTGGTCACCCACTCCTCGAAGCCGACACCGGCCCGCTCGGCGGCCTTGTGCCACCACTCCAGGCGGCTGCCGGCCACCTCCAGCCGTCGGCTGGGCGCCGCCGCGGACACCGGCTCCGGCTCCTCGCTGCGGCGGGTCGCGCGCAGGGCGCCGCGCAGCTGCTTGGTCGTCCACTGCAGCTGTTCGGCGCGCCCGAGCCAGACGTCCTGCTCCTCGGGGGGCAGCGAGGCCAGCTCCGCATGGTGCTGGAAGCTCAGTGCGGGCCGCCGCCGGTCCAGGCCGAACCGCCGTGCGACCCAGGCGTAGTTGCGCAGGGTCTGGTACGAGAGGCCGACCGCGCGGATGCCCCGCTGGTAGCGGTCGGTGTAGTGGTCCTTGCCGTAGACCAGCCAGTCGCCCAGCCACCAGCAGGAGGAGTCGAGGACCCCGGCGAGCTGGCGCCCGGCCCGCTCCCACTCGTCGTAGGCCATGGCGGTCGGCATCTGGAGGCCCACCTTGGTCGTCAGCACCTGGCCCTGGCCCCGGCGCGGTGCGGCCGGGGCGCCCGCTGCCGTCCGCGGCAGCCGGGGCGGGGTCTGCGGCGGGAGAGCGGTTGCCGAGCCGCCGGGGGACCCCGCTGTGTGAGCGGCCTGACGCGCCATCATGCCTCCATGAGAAGGGTGCACATATCCGGCGAGGAGTCTCGCGGCGGGGGCTGGAACGACACCGGAGGAGCGTTCGAGCGATCGTGCGGCGCTCTTCCTGCGGGCGGGCCCCTGCTCGGCGGCGCCGTCCGGTGGCATCATCGGTGAACCCCGGGCAGCCGTTCGGCCGGACGTCCCGCCGCACCGCGGCGGCCGGGCCGCCGGGGGTCCGGGCGACGGGCCCGGGTGTACCGTCGACGGGACGCCGTACGGCCGCGGGTGCCGCCGCCGTGCACGGAGCGCACCCCTCTCCGCACGACCCGGCCGGGGCCCCGCCCCGGGTCCGGAGCGACCCGCCGCGGCGCGGCCCCCCTGCCCCGCGGGCCCCCTCGTCCTGCCCGCACCCGAGCCGGGCGACCCGGGCCCCGGGCCGGGCGGCCGTACCGCCGCCGGCGGCGGGGCCGGTGCGCACTGCGGATACCCCGGGGGACCGCGCTCCCAGCCAGTTTCAGACCACTTCAGGAACGGGGAATGACGATGCGGAAGAGACCGAGAGCCGCGCTGGCAGCGCTGGCGGCCGTGGCGTTCACGGCCACCCTGTGCGCGGTACCCGCCCACGCGGCGGTCCGGGACACCGTCCCGGAGACCGAGGCCGCGCCGTGGACCCACCAGGCCACGCGCAGCGCCATCACGGCCGCCGTCGCCGCAGGCGTACCCGGCATCACCGCCGAGGCCCGCGACCACCGCGGGGTCTGGAAGACCGCCGCGGGCGTCGGCAACCGGGTCACGAACACCCCGCGCGGCAAGCACGACCGCTTCCGCGTCGGCCACCTCACCAGCACCTTCGTGGCGACCGTCCTCCTCCAGATGGAGGCCGAGGGCAGGCTCGACCTCGACGACACGGTGGAGCAGCACCTGCCCGGCCTGATCACCGGCAACGGCAACAGCGGCAGCGCGGTCACCGTGCGCCAGCTGCTCAACCACAGCAGCGGCCTGCCCGAGTACCTGGCCGACTCGGCGTACGTCAACACGTACGTCCTGGGCGACGGCTACCTCCAGAACCGGTACACCGCCCTGCCCCGCCTCCAGCGCGTGCAGGTGGCGCTCACCCAGGGCCCGCAGTTCACGCCCGGGGTCCGGCACGGCTTCTCCAACACCAACGACGTCGTGGCGGCGCTGGTCCTGGAGAAGGTCGCGGGCCGCCCGTACGAGGACGAGGTCCGCCAGCGCATCATCGTGCCGCTCGGCCTGACCTCGACCACGCACGCGGGCAACGGCACCCAGCTGCCCGGCCCGACCAGCCGCGCCTACTCCAAGCTCTTCTACTTCACCCAGCCGGACCGCATCGACGACGTCACCGAGGTGCACGGCTCGCAGACCTGGGGCAACGCCGACGTCATCTCCAACGCGGCCGACATCAACAAGTTCTACGGCGCCCTGCTGCGCGGCAGGCTGCTGCCGGCCGCCCAGCAGGCGGCCCTGAAGACCACCCTGGTCAACCCGGACTTCCCGGCCTCCTCGTACGGCCTGGGCATCGAGAAGCTGACCCTGGGCTGCGGCACCACCATCTGGTACCGCGACGGGGGCACCGTGGGCTGGTTCTCCCTGGTCGCGGTCACCGGGGACGGCAAGCACCAGCTGACCGTCAACTACAACTCGGACTGGGGGGTGGAGCACATCATGTCCATCCTCAACGCCGAGTACTGCGAGGCCGCGGAGACCCGGCGCGCCCGCTGAGCCGGGCCCCGCAGGGGGTGCGCGGCCGGCCGCCGGGCCCCGGGCCGCGCGGGAACGACACGTCTGTCAACGGGAGGGTTCATGACGGTGCGAGCCGCAGTGGCGGGAGCGAGCGGATACGCGGGGGGTGAGATCCTGCGGCTGCTGCTGGGCCACCCCGGGGTGGAGATCGGCACGCTGACCGGGCATTCCAGCGCGGGCCGCCGCCTCGGCACCCTGCAGCCGCACCTCGCCCCGCTGGCCGGCCGGGAGGTGGTGGCCACCACCGCCGAGGCCCTGCGCGGCCACGACGTGGTCTTCCTCGCGCTGCCGCACGGCCAGTCCGCCGCCGTCGCCGAACAGCTCGGCGAGGAGGTGCTCGTCGTCGACTGCGGCGCGGACTTCCGCCTGGCGCGGGCGGCGGACTGGGAGCGGTTCTACGGCTCCCCGCACGCCGGCACCTGGCCGTACGGGCTGCCCGAACTCCCCGGCGCCCGCGCCGCGCTGGCCGGCACCCGCCGGATCGCCGTGCCCGGCTGCTACCCCACCGCCGTCCTGCTCGCCCTGTTCCCCGCGTACGCGGCCGGACTGGCCGGGCCGGAGGCGGTGGTGGTCGCGGCCTCCGGCACCTCGGGCGCCGGCAAGGCCGCCCGTGCGGACCTGCTGGGCAGCGAGGTCATGGGCTCCATGCGGCCGTACGGGGTCGGCGGCGGCCACCGGCACACGCCCGAGATGGCGCAGCACCTCGGCGCCGTCGCCGGCCGCCCCGTCTCCGTCTCCTTCACCCCGACCCTCGCCCCCATGCCCCGGGGCATCCTCGCCACCTGCTCCGCCGCGGCCCTGCCGGGCACCGGGGCCGAGGAGCTGCGGGCCGCCTACGAGAAGGCCTACGCCGACGAGGCCTTCGTACGGCTGCTGCCCGCGGGCCAGTGGCCCGCGACCGGGGCGGTCTACGGGTCCAACTCCGCGCAGGTGCAGGTGGCCCTCGACGAGTCGGCCGGCCGGATCATCGCGATCAGCGCCATCGACAACCTCGCCAAGGGCACCGCGGGCGGGGCCGTCCAGAGCATGAACGCCGCCCTCGGCCTCCCGGAGGACCTGGGGCTTCCCACCACCGGAGTCGCACCGTGAAGACGGCCAACGAGGAGTTGCAGTGAGCGTCACCGAGGCACGAGGGTTCACGGCGGCGGGCATCGCCGCCGGGATCAAACAGAACGGCAGCCCGGACCTGGCGCTCGTCGTCAACAACGGGCCGCGCTCCGCCGCCGCGGGCGTCTTCACCTCCAACCGCGTGCAGGCCGCCCCGGTCCGCTGGTCCCGGCAGGTCCTCGCGGACGGCGGTCTGCGCGCGGTGGTCCTCAACTCCGGCGGGGCCAACGCCTGTACGGGCCCCCGCGGCCACCAGGACACCGAGGCGACCGCGCAGCGGGCGGCGCAGCTGCTCGGCACCGGCCCGGAGCAGGTCGCCGTGGCGTCGACCGGCCTGATCGGCGTACTGCTGCCGATGGACAGGCTGCTGCCGGGGATCGGTGCGGCCGTGGCGGCGCTGTCGGAGGACGGCGGTGAGGCGGCGGCGGTGGCGATCAAGACCACGGACACCGTGCACAAGACGGCGGTGGCGGGCGGGGACGGCTGGACGGTGGGCGGGATGGCCAAGGGCGCGGGGATGCTCGCCCCGGGCCTGGCCACCATGCTGGTGGTCCTCACCACCGACGCCGACCTGGACTCCGCCGCCCTGGACAAGGCCCTGCGGGACGCTACGCGGGTCACGTTCGACCGGGTGGACTCCGACGGCTGCATGTCCACCAACGACACCGTGCTGCTGCTGGCCTCGGGCGCCTCGGGAACGGTCCCGGAGTACGGCGAGTTCGCGGCGGCCGTCGAGGCGGTCTGCGCGGACCTCGCCCGGCAGCTCATCGGCGACGCCGAGGGCGCCAGCAAGGAGATCCGCATCGAGGTCGTGAACGCCGCGTCCGAGGAGGACGCCGTCGAGGTCGGCCGCTCGATCGCCCGCAACAACCTCCTCAAGTGCGCGGTCCACGGCGAGGACCCCAACTGGGGCCGGGTCCTGTCCGCCATCGGCACCACCTCCGCCGCCTTCGACCCCGACCGGCTCAACGTGGCCATCAACGGGATCTGGGTCTGCAAGGACGGGTCGGTGGGGGAGGACCGCGAGCTCGTCGACATGACCCCCCGCGAGGTCGGCATCACCGCGGACCTCGCCGAGGGCACCTGCTCCGCCGTCATCTGGGCCAACGACCTGACCGCCGAGTACGTCCACGAGAACAGCGAGTACGCCTCATGAGCGCTCCCGCGGCCGCACCCCCGGCCCTCCCGGCCCTCCACAAGGTCCGCGCCCTGGTCGAGGCGCTGCCCTGGCTCGCCCGCCACCGCGGCAAGACCGTCGTCATCAAGTTCGGCGGCAACGCCATGGTCGACGACGGGCTCAAGGCCGCCTTCGCCCGGGACGTCCTCTTCCTGCGGCACGCCGGGATCAACCCCGTCGTGGTGCACGGCGGCGGCCCCCAGATCAGCGCCCAGCTCGAACGGCTCGGCCTGGAGTCCCGGTTCGAGGCGGGCCTGCGCGTCACCACCGACGAGACCATGGACGTGGTCCGCATGGTCCTCGCCGGGCAGGTGCAGCGCGAACTCGTCGGGCTGCTCAACGAGCACGGCCCGCACGCCGTCGGCATGACCGGCGAGGACGCCCGCCTGATGACCGCCGCCAAGCGGTACGCCGAATCCGGCGGCAGGACCGTGGACATCGGGCGCGTCGGCGAGGTCACGGAGGTGGACACCGGGGTGGTGCGGGCCCTCATCGAGGACGGGCGCATCCCCGTGATCTCCTCCATCGCCCGGCCCGGGGACGCCAAGGACGCCGCCGCCGGCGGGGTGCTGAACGTCAACGCCGACACGGCCGCCGCGGCCCTCGCCGCCGCCCTCGGCGCCGAGGCGCTGCTGATCCTCACCGACGTCGAGGGCGTGTACGCGGACTGGCCGCACAGCGAGGAGGTCATCCCCCGGATGACCGCCGCCGAACTGGCCGATCTCATCCCCCGGCTGTCCTCCGGAATGATCCCCAAAATGGCGGGCTGCCTGCACGCCGTGACCCACGGGGTGCCCTCCGCCCGCGTCATCGACGGCCGGGTCGAGCACTCCGTCCTGCTGCAGATCTTCACCGACGAATGCGCCGGCACGGAGGTCGTGCCCGACCACCCGGCCGGCCCCGAGGGAGCGACGGCATGACCCAAGGCACGGGCCACAGCGCGGACACCCCCGCGGCCCCCACCCCCGCGGCGCCCACCTGCGCGACGCACGCACCCGCGACCCCCACCCCCGGGACGCCCCGGCCCGTGGCCCCCGGCCCCGGCGCCCGGACCACGGCCACCCACGCCCCCGCCCCCGCGGGCGGGAACGGCAACACCGCCCTGACCCGCCGCTGGCAGGGCGTCATGATGGACAACTTCGGCACCCCCCGGCTCCCCCTGGTCCGCGGCAGCGGCACCCGCGTCTGGGACGCGGAGGGCACCGAGTACCTCGACTTCCTCGGCGGTATCGCCGTCAACTCCCTCGGGCACGCGCACCCCGCCCTCGTACGGGCCGTGTCCGAGCAGGCCGCCTCCCTGGGCCACGTCTCGAACCTGTTCACCGCCGAGCCCACCGTGCGCCTCGCCGAACGCCTCCTCCACCTCTCCGGCCGCCCGGACGGCAGGGTGTACTTCTCCAACTCCGGGGCGGAGGCCAACGAGGCCGCGTTCAAGATCGGCAGGCTGACCGGCCGCCCCCACACGGTCTCCGCCTCCGGCGGTTTCCACGGCCGCACCATGGGCGCCCTCGCCCTCACCGGACAGCCCGCCAAACAGCGCCCCTTCCTGCCGCTGCCGGGCGGGGTCACCCACGTGCCGTACGGGGACGAGGCCGCCCTCCGGGCCGCCGTCACCACGGACACCGCCCTGCTGGTCCTGGAGCCGGTCCAGGGCGAGAACGGGGTGGTCGTCCCGCCCGCCGGCTACCTGCGCGCCGCCCGCGAGATCACCGCGCGCACGGGCACCCTCCTGGTCCTCGACGAGATCCAGACCGGCATCGGGCGCACCGGCCGCTGGTTCGCCGCCGAGGCCGAGGGGGTCGAGGCCGACGTGGTCACCCTCGCCAAGGGCCTGGGCGGCGGACTGCCCATCGGCGCCACCCTCGCCTTCGGCGCGGCCGCGGACCTGCTGACCCCCGGCACCCACGGCTCCACCTTCAGCGGCAACCCCGTGGTCTGCGCGGGCGCCCTCGCCGTACTCGACACCATCGAGCGGGACGGGCTCCTCGACCGCGCCGCCCTGGCGGGCGAGCGGCTGCGCCGCGGCCTGGAGGCCCTCGGCCACCCGCTGGTGCGCGGGGTCCGCGGGGCCGGACTGCTGCTCGGCGTGGTCCTCGACGGGCCGCACGCGGCGCGGGTGCAGCAGGCGGCCCAGGACCACGGACTGCTCGTGAACGCCGTGACGCCGGACGTCATCCGGCTCGCCCCGCCGCTGACCGTGGCGGACGCCGAACTGGACGCCTTCCTGGACCGCTTCGCCCGCGCCCTGTCCGCCACACGGGACCAGGCCCTCGTTCCGGCCTG
>NZ_JBVJYM010000023.1:0-64443 GCF_055600495.1 Streptomyces sp. NPDC038213 | reverse complement strand
GACCGGCCTGACCGGCCTGACCGGCCTGACCGGCCTGACCGGCCTGACCGGCCTGACCGGCCTGACCGGCCTGACCGGCCTGACCGGCCTGACCGGCCTGACCGGGCTCGTTCCGGCCCGCCCCGTCCGGCACCGCACCGGCTCCCCGCCCCCGGCGGGCGGGGCCCCAGAACCCCGGGACGTGTGCCCGGCCCTCCCCAGGCCGGCCCCCTGTACGCCCCGGTCTCCGCGCGCCGCCGCCCGCAGTCGCCCCCCGCCTGCGGCCGGCGGCGCACGGCTGTGCGCCGCCGGCCGGTCAGCGCGTAGGGGTCAGCCCGTCCCGGTCAGCGCGTACCGCAGTGCCCGCTCCGCGTCCCGCTCGATCTGCCGCAGCACCGCCGCCTCGTCCTCCAGGAAGTAGAAGTGGCCGCCGTCGAAGACGCGCAGCCCGAGGAAGTGCCCGGCGTACTCCTCCCAGCCCGCCATCCGCTCCGGCGAGGCCGCGCGGTCCTGCGCCCCCGCGAAGGCGGACAGCGCCACCGGCAGCGGCCCGCGCCCGGGGGCGGGCCGCCAGTTCTCCACCAGCGCCAGGTCGGCCCGGATCACCGGCTCGAAGAGGGCCCACAGCTCCGGGTCGTCGAACACCCCGTCCGGGGTGCCGCCCAGCTGCCGCAGCCGCTCCCGCAGCTCCGCACCGTCCAGCTCGTGGTACCGGTCGGGCGTCTGCGCGTGCTGCGGCGCCGACCGCGCCGAGACCCCGGCCCACACCGGCAGCGGCAGGCCCCGGTCCTCGGCCGCCCGGATGATCTCGTACACCAGCAGCGCCCCCATGCTGTGCCCGAAGAGGGCGTAGGGGACGTCCAGGTCCCGCTCCATCCCGCGCAGCATGACCGCGGCCAGGGCCGCGGCCTCGGGGATCTGCGGCTCGTCGAGGAGCAGCCCGTGCCCCGGCGCGTCGAGCAGCCGTACGTCCCAGGTGTCCGGCAGGGCCTGCGGCCAGTGCCGGTACGGCAGGTGAGAGCCCCCCGCGTGGTGCAGGACGAACAGGCGCAGGGCCGGTCGTGTGCTGTCCATCTGTCTCCCCCTCGGATCGGGCCGCGCACCCTCGGACGATAGAGCGGGGGCCGCCCGGCGGTACCGGCGGGGCCCGGTGGCTCCGCTGTTCCTGGGGCGTTCATCGAGTGCCCCGAAGCCGTTCCTCCGGCGGTCCGCGACGGGCGCAAGACCGGTCCCGGCCGAGGTCGGGGGCTTGAGCAGGACTCGACCGGGTCCCCACAGGGCCGTGGATACAGTGCCGTCAGTCGCCTGCCCGGCAACGCGGGCAGCCGAGCCCGTACGAGTACCACCACCCGGAGCCCGCGGCTCCGGGCCCGCAGCGATGCTCGAACCGGAGTGGAGCCGCGGACGGGCCGGCCGGCCGCCGTGCGCGCCCGACCCGGTGCCGCAGGGCGGCCGGATCCCGCGTCCCGGACCGGACGGGGGCCGGGGGCCCGCCGCCCGCACGGCCGACGACCGATCCCGAGCCACCCATGACTGTTAAGGACGGTGCCAGTTGAGCACGAACCCCTTTGATGACGAGAACGGCCGCTTCCACGTCGTGGTGAACGACGAGGACCAGCACTCGCTGTGGCCGGTCTTCGCCGAGGTGCCCGCCGGCTGGCGCGTCGTCCTCGGCGAGGCGTCCCGGGCCGAGGC
This sequence comes from Streptomyces sp. NPDC038213, assembly GCF_055600495.1. Lineage (NCBI taxonomy): Bacteria > Bacillati > Actinomycetota > Actinomycetes > Kitasatosporales > Streptomycetaceae > Streptomyces > Streptomyces sp. NPDC038213. Next base: position 62,769 of record NZ_JBVJYM010000023.1, on the reverse strand, counting down.
CCTGGAGTACGTCGAGCAGAACTGGACCGACCTGCGCCCCAAGAGCCTGCGGGAGGCCATGGCTGCGGGCTGAGCGCCGCCCGGACGGCCCGCCGGCGCCCGCAGGCGGCCGGCCGGCCGGTGAACGCCCAGGCAGACCATCCGAGTTGGGGGAGGAAGACGGTGAGTGGCGCAGTGAGGACCGCGGGCGGCCACCGGGCCGGGTCCGCCGGCGGCGGTGCACCCGCGCAGCCCGGCACGGTCCTGCCCTTCGTGGGGCCGCAGGCCACCGTGCGCAAGTCCGGGATGATCCTCCCGCAGAACCTGCCGGAGCGCTCCTGGGAGAGCATCGGCACCAATCTGCGCGAACTCGCCAACTCCTCGGCCTGGTGGCTCGCCGACTGGCTCCTCTTCGGGGAGTCCGCCTACGGGTGGCGCCGGTACAAGGAGGCCATCGAGCGGACCGGCCTCGACTACCAGACCCTGCGCAACTACGCCTGGGTGGCCCGGCGCTTCGACCACCACCGCAGGCGCGACGCGCTGAGCTTCGCCCACCACGCCGAAGTGGCCCGCCTGGCCCAGCCGGAGCAGGACTACTGGCTGCGCAGGGCGGAGCAGCAGAAGTGGTCGCGCAACGAGCTCCGCAGGTCCGTGCGCGCCGCCCTGGCCGTACAGAACGACACCGCGGGGGAGACCTCCGGCGGTGGGAAGCAGGACCCGGCCCGCCCGGCGGGGCCGGCCGACGCCGTCCGGCCGAAGGTCGCCAAGCTCACCATCGAACTGCCCGCCGACCGCCTGGCGGAGCTGGAGAAGGCGGCCGCCTCCCAGGGGGTGCCCGTGGCCGCGTGGGTGACCCGGCTGCTGGAGGCCGCCGACGCGCCGCCGGCCCCCGGGCGGGCGGACCCAGCCGACCGGCTGACGGCCTGAGCCGCGCCGGCCCGGACACCTCACACATCGGAGCCAGTTGATGATCCTTCAGGGAAAACGGGTCGCCCTGCCCGCGGCACCCGTCGTCCACAAGCAGTTCGAGGCGCACGCGGCGGCGGCCCCCGACGCCGTCGCCGTGGTCTGGGCCGGCCGCCAGGTGACGTACGCCGAGCTGGACGCGAAGGCGAACCGTTTCGCCCGGTTCCTGACCGCCCGCGGCCACGGCCGCGGCGCCAAGGTCGGCGTCTGCCTCGACTACTCCGTCGACATGCTCGTCGTCATCCTCGGCACCCTCAAGGCCGGTGCGGCGTACGTCCCCTTCGACCCCGCGTACCCGGCGGCCCGGCTCCAGCTGCTGCTGGACCAGGTGCCCGGCCTCGCGGTGATCGCGGTCTCGCCGGCCACCGCCGCCATGGTGGCGTCCACCCGGGCGGAGCTCGTGGACCTGGAGCAGCTCGCCCCCGAGCTGGAGGCCCTGCCGGCCACCGCCCCCGGGGTCGAGGTCACCGGCGACGACCTCTGCTACGCGGTCTTCACCTCCGGCTCCACCGGCACCCCGAAGCTCACCGCCGTGCGCCACGAGGGCTGGTTCAACCTGATGAACTGGCTGAGCCTGGAGTACGGCCTCGACAGCCGCTCGCACCACCTGGTCGTCAGCGCCTTCGGCTTCGACCTGTCCCAGCGCAGCCTGATGACCCCGCTGTTCATCGGCGCCACCCAGCACCTGCTCAACAGCCGAAACTTCGACGCGATGCTCGCGTACCGGATGCTCAACCAGCACGAGATCCGCGTCGTGCACTGCGCCTCCAGCACCCTCTACCTCCTCGTCGACTGGGAGACCGCCCGCGGCGGCGACGCCCTGGCCCGGCTCGACTACGTGCTCTTCGGCGGCGAGGCCCTCAAGGCCGACCGGCTCGCCGAGTGGGCCGCCCGCGAGGGGAACACCTGCACCCTCCTGCACCAGTACGGCGTGGCCGAGTGCACCGACGTCGCGACCTCCTACGACCTGGCCGGCTACCGGCCCGGGGTCCACGCGATCCCGCCGGTCGGCAGGCCCGCGTACAACACCGGCATCCACCTCCTCGACGGGGAGCTGCGCCCGGTCGGCCCGGGGGAGCAGGGCGAGATCTACATCTCCGGGGCGAGCGTCGGCGACGGATACCTCAACAACGGCCCCGAGAACGCCAAGTTCACCGTCCTCGACGTGGACGGCGAGCCCGTCCGCGCCTACCGCACCGGGGACCGCGGCCGCGTGGACGAGTCCGGCGACCTGGTGGTCCTCGGCCGGATCGACCACCAGGTGAAGGTGCGCGGGATGCGCATCGACCCCACTGACATCGAGCGCGCCCTCGCCCGCCTGGACGCGGTCCGCGAGGCCGCCGTGGCGGTCGTCCACGACTCCGGCGAGGCCGAACTGCTCGCCTTCATCGTCCCCGAGGGGGACGAGCCCACCGCGGACGCACTGCGCGCGGGCCTCATGGAGAACCTGCCGCGGAACATGGTCCCGGCCCGGTTCGTGAATATTCCGCGCATTCCGCTCAGCCCGCACGGAAAGGTGGACCGGCCCGCGCTGGTCGAGGCCTTCCGGAAGCAGCCCGCCGAAAGCGGCGCGGCGGTCTAGCGGAATTCCCGGCGGATCCGAAGAAGAAAAGCGAGAGGACTGCGAGGACAGCGATGATCGCCGAAGACGTACGCGCCATCTGGTGCCGGGAGCTCCAGGTCGACACCCTTTCGGTGGACGACGACTTCTTCGCCCTGGGCGGCCAGTCCCTGGTCATGGTCAGGATCCAGGGCGCCCTCCTGGAGGAGCTGGGCGTGGAGGTGCCCATGGACCAGCTCTTCCTCAACCCCACGGTGGCCTCCCTCTCCTCGTACATCGAGGCCCAGGGCGCGGCGGCCCGGTAGACCGGAATTCCCGGAAATCCCGCAGTCCCAGAACTCCCGGGACTCGCGGGACTCCCGGAAATTGCGTCAGCACCGGAAAGCCGTCGGGCAACCGCCCGTTCCATTCGAGAAACCACTGACAAGAGAGGCGGAGGCGCCTTGTACGACGTGATTGTCATCGGTGCCCGTTGCGCGGGCTCGCCGACGGCCATGCTGTTCGCGCGGCAGGGGTACCGCGTACTGCTCCTGGAGAAGGCGCGGTTCCCGCAGGACACCCTGTCCTCGCACTACCTCCACATGCAGGGCGTGGCCCTGCTCAACCGCTGGGGCCTGCTCGACAAGATCCGCGCGGCGGGCTGCAAGCCGATCACCAAGCAGGTGTACCAGGGCCCCGGCGTCCGCATCGAGGGCTTCTCCCTCCCGATGGACGGGCTGACCGAGACGTACGCGCCGCGGCGCTTCGTCCTCGACCCGATCCTCGCCGAGGGGGCCGTCGAGGCCGGCGTCGAGTTCCGCGAGGGCTGCGCGGTCAACGACCTGCTGTTCGAGGACGGCAGGGTCGTCGGCGTGCGCTACACCACCCCCGGCGGGGCCGAGGCCACCGACCGGGCCCGCCTGGTCGTCGGCGCGGACGGGATGCGCTCCCTCGTGGCCCGCAAGGCCGGCGCCGAGTACACCATCGAGCACCCGCGCGCGACCTGCACCTACTACAGCTACTGGTCCGGGGTCCCCTCGGACTTCGAGCTGTACGAGCAGCCGGGCCGCTGGATCGGCGTCCTGCCGACCAACAACGACCTCACCCTCCTCATGGCCTACTTCCCGCAGGCCGACTTCGGGACCGTCCGCAAGGACGTGGAGCCCGCCTACCTCGACGCCTTCCGCACGACGGCGCCCGAGCTGTGGGAGCGGATGCAGTCCGGCGGCGAGCGCGTGGAGCAGCTCTACGGCACCGGCCACCAGGACAACTTCTTCCGCAAGGCCCACGGCCCCGGCTGGGCCCTGGTCGGCGACGCCGTCACCCACAAGGACTCCATCACGGCCCGCGGCATCACCGAGGCCTTCGTCCAGGCGCAGAACCTCACCGCGTACATCGGCGACGGACTGCACGACGACAAGCGCCTGGCCGCCGCCCTGCGCAAGTACGAGAACGAACTCGGCAACGAGGCCCTGGCCCAGTACCAGGGCGCCCTCAACGTCGCCGAGCTCAAGCCCGAGGGCCGTACCGACATGCTCCGCAAGCTCGTCGGCCACCAGGAGCACATCGACCGGTACTTCTCGACCCTGTCGGGGGCCTGCTCCATCGACGACTTCTACAACGACGAACTCTTGACCCTGCTCGACCAGGGCTGAGTGACGACTTGCTCCCTGGTTACGCCGATTTGGAGAAACAATGATCCCGTTGTCGTTCGCACAGCGCCGGCTGTGGTTCGTGGACCGGTTCGAAGGCCCCTCGGCCACCTACAACGGCTCTTTCGCCCTGCGGCTGACCGGTGAGCTGAACGCGGAAGCGCTGGAGACGGCGCTCCACGACGTCATCGACAGGCACGAAGTCCTGCGCACCGTCATCGTCGAGGCCGAGGACGGGGTCCCGTACCAGCAGGTACTGGACTCCGGCCGGGCCCCCTTCGCCCTCAGGGTCCTCGACGCCCCCGAGGAGCTGCGGGCCGCGGCCGTCGACGCGGCCGGCAAGGAGACCTTCGACCTCGCCGCCGACGTCCCGATCCGCGCCACCCTCCTGAAGACCGCACCCCTCGACCACACCCTGGTCCTCGTCGTGCACCACATCGCGCTCGACGGCGAGTCCCTCGGACCGCTGCTGCGCGACCTCGCCGAGGCCTACGCGGCCCGCTCGCAGGGCCGCGCCCCGCTGTGGGAGCCGCTGCCCGTCCAGTACGCCGACTACACCCTGTGGCAGCAGGACGTGCTCGGCGACGAGTCCGACCCGGAGAGCCTGGCGGCCCGCCAGCTCGCCTACTGGCGCGAGGCCCTCGCCGACATGGCGCAGCCGCTGGCCCTGCCCACGGACCGGCCCCGCCCCAAGAAGACGGGCTCCGACGGCGGCCTCGTCACCTTCCCCATCGGTCCCGACCTGCTCGCCGCCGTGGAGAAGCTCGCCGCCGAACAGGACATCACCGTCTCGATGGTCATGCACTCGGCCCTCGCCGTGCTGCTGCACCACCTCGGCGCCGGCGACGACATCCCGATCGGCGCCCCCATCGCCGGCCGCACCGACGAGGAGCTGCGCGACCTCGTCGGCTTCTTCGTCAACACCTGGGTGCTGCGCGTCGACCTCTCCGGGAACCCCACCTTCACCGAGCTGCTCCAGCGGGTGCGGGACCGGGCCCTGGGCGCGTACGACAACCAGGACATGCCCTTCGAGCGGCTCGTGGAGCTGCTCAACCCCGACCGCTCCACCGCCTACCACCCCTTCTTCCAGGTCATGCTGGCCTGGCAGGAGCCCGTGGGCCGGCTGGAGTTCGCCGGGCTCGGCGTCGAGTCCGAGACCCTGGACACCGGCACCGCCAAGTTCGACCTCTTCTTCAACATGATCCCGGACGGCTCCGGCGGGGCGGGCGTCCGCCTGGAGTACGCCACCGACCTCTTCGACCGGGCCACCGTCGAACTGCTCGCCGAGCGCTACGTGCGCGTCCTGTCCCGGCTCGTCGCCGACACCGGGCGCGGGGTCGCCGGCCTCGACGTCCTCGACGCGGTCGAGCGGGACCGCCTGCTCACCGGCTTCAACGCGAACCCGGGCGCCGCGGAACTCACCGGGCTGACCGTCCCGGAACTCTTCGAGGCCCAGGCGGCCCGCACCCCGGACGCCCCGGCCCTGCTGTGCGGCGGCCGCACCCTGACCTACCGCGAGCTCGACGAGCGCGCCGACGCGGTCTCCCGCGAGCTGGTGCGCCGCGGCGCCGTCCCCGAGGACCTCGTCGCCCTCGCCCTGCCGCGCACCGAGGACCTGGTCGCCGGCCTGCTCGGCATCCTCAAGTCCGGTGCCGGGTACGTGCCGATGGACCCGCAGTACCTCGCGGGCCGCGCGCAGACCGTGCTGGCGGAGGCCCGCCCGCGCTTCGTCCTCACCGACACCGCGACCGCCGCCCAGCTGCCCGCGCACGGCATGGAGACCGTCCACCTCGACCGGCGCGACGCGTGGCAGCCCGCCGGCTCCGGCTCCGGCCGCACCGCGCCGCTGTCCCCGGACAACCTGGCGTACGTCATGTACACCTCGGGCTCCACGGGCAAGCCCAAGGGCGCCTCGATCACCCACCGCAACCTCGTCAACGGGGTCCGCGAGCTGGTGCGCGTCCTCGGGGAGACCGAGCCGGGCTGGAAGGTGCTCGCCGGCACCTCCGTCAACTTCGACGTCTCCGTCTTCGAGCTGCTCACCGCCCTGACCACCGGCGGCACCGCCGAACTGGTCCCCAACGCCCTGGCCCTCGCCGAGCGCGAGTCCTGGGACGGGCACGTCATCAGCGGGGTCCCCTCGGTCCTCGGCGAGCTGGTCCCCCACCTGGAGAAGGCACCGGACGTCCGCACCGTCGTCTTCGCCGGCGACGTGCTGCCCGCCCGCCTGGTCCGCCAGGTCCGCGAGGCCCTGCCCGGGGCCCGCATCGTCAACTCGTACGGCCAGAGCGAGAGCTTCTACGCCACCACCTTCGCCCTGGAGGCCGGCGCCGACTGGTCCGAGGGCGAGGTCGCCCCCATCGGCAGCCCCCTCGGGCACATGCGCGCCTACGTCCTGGGCCCGGGCCTCGCCCCGGTCCCGCAGGGGGTCGTCGGCGAGCTGTACGTGGTCGGCACCTGCCTGGGCCGCGGCTACCACGGCCGCCCCGCACTGACCTCCGAGCGCTACGTCGCCAGCCCCTTCGCCGCCGGCGAGCGGATGTACCGCACGGGCGACCTGGCCCGCTGGAACGCCGACGGCTCCCTGGAGTGCGTCGGCCGCGGCGACGGCCAGGTCAAGGTCCGCGGCTTCCGCATCGAGACCGCCGAGGTCGAGGCGGCCCTGACCGCCCACCCCGGCATCAGCGAGGCCGTGGTCATCAGCCGCGAGGTCCCCTCCGGCGGCGGCAAGCGCCTGGTCGCGTACGTGGTCCACACCGGCGAGGGCGGGGTCGGCGACGACGGCGCCGGAGGCATCGGCGACGTGGACGTGCAGGCCGGGGCCTCGGCCGCCGAACTGCGCAAGTTCGTCGCGGCCCGGCTGCCCGACTACATGGTCCCCTCGGCCTTCGTGGCCGTCGGCAAACTGCCCCTCGGCCCCACCGGCAAGCTCGACCGCAAGGCGCTGCCCGAGCCGGAGTTCCTGGGCGAGGCCTACCGGGAGCCCCGCACCGAGGCCGAGAAGATCATCACCGCCGCCTACGCCGACGTGCTCGGCGTCGACCGCGTCGGCATCGACGACGACTTCTTCGCCGTCGGCGGCGACAGCCTGCGCTCCATCCAGGTCGTGGCCCGCACCCGCAGCCGCGGACTGACCGTCACCACCCGCGAGATCTTCGAGTGCCGCACCGCGGCCCGGCTCGCCGAGGTGGCCGCCGACCGCCGCGACCAGATACCCGCCCTGGCGGAGCTGCCCGGCGGCGGGGTCGGCGAACTCGCCCTCCAGCCCGTGGCCCGGCACGTCTTCGACCACGGCGGCGGCACCGACCGCTTCGCCATGTCGCTCGTACTCGACCTGCCCGCCGGCATCGACGCGGACGGGCTCGCCGCCACCCTGGACGCCGTACTCGACCGCCACGACCTGCTGCGCGCCCGGCTCCTGCCCGGCGCCGAGCCCTCGCTGCTGGTCGCCCCGCAGGGCAGCGTGCGCGCAGCGGACCTGATCCACCGCGTTCCCGTCCCCGGCGGCTGGGACGACCCCGCCGCTCTGGAGGCGGCCAAGGCGGCGCTGGAGGACTCGGCGGGCCGGCTCGACCCGGCCGCCGGCACGGTCGCCGACTTCGTCTGGTTCACCACCCCCGACGGCGCCGGCCGGCTCCTCGCCGTCCTCCACCACCTGGTCGTGGACGGGGTCTCCTGGCGCATCCTCATGTCGGACCTCGCCGAGGCCTGGCAGGACGTGAAGGCCGGGCGCACCCCGCAGCTCCCCGAGGTCGGCACCTCCGCCCGCCGCTGGGCCGCCGCCCTGGAGTCCGAGGCCCTGTCCCCGGAGCGCGAGGACGAGCTCGACCACTGGCGCGACGTGCTCGAATCGCCCAACCTCCCGCTGGGGGAGCGGTCCTTCAACCCGGCCGTGGACGTCATGTCCACCCTCGACACCGTCCGCGTGCAGCTGCCCGCCGACGTCACCGAGGCCGTCCTGACCAAGCTGCCCGCGGCCTTCCGGAGCACCGGCACCGACGTGCTCCTCGCCGCCCTCGCCCTGGCCGTCAACCGCTGGCGCGGCGACAGCCGCTCCACCCTGGTCCGGCTGGAGGGCCACGGCCGCGAGGAGTCCGCCGTCCCCGGCGCCGACCTCTCGCGCACCGTCGGCTGGTTCACCAGCATGTACCCGGCCCGGATCGACGTGCACGACGTGGACCTGGCCGAGGTCCTCGCGGGCGGCCCCGCCGCCGGCCGGGCCGTCAAGCGGGTCAAGGAGCAGCTGCGCGGCATCAAGGACAAGGGCCTCGGCTACGGGCTGCTGCGCTGGCTCAACCCCGAGACCTCCGTCCAGCTGGAGGAGTACGCCGACCCGCAGATCGGCTTCAACTACCTCGGCCGGATCTCCGACTCCGACGTGCCCGAGCACCTGCGCGCCGAGGGCTGGGTGCCCGCCGACTGGTCCTCCGAGCTGGTCCCGATGCCCGACCCCGACCTGCCCGCGCTCTCCGCGCTGGAGGTCAACTCGGTGGTCACCGACACCCCCGGGGGCGCCCGCCTCCAGGCCGCGTTCATGTTCCCCACCGGGGTCCTGACCCGCGAGCGGACCGCCGAACTCGCCGACCTGTGGGTCGAGGTGCTGACCGGCATGGCCGCGCACGCCGCGACCCCCGCCGCCGGCGGGCTCACCCCCTCCGACGCCCCCCTCGTCCAGATCACCCAGGACGAGATCGACGACTGGGAGCAGCTGTACGGGCGCCTCGCCGAGGTCTGGCCGCAGGCCCCCGGCCAGTCCGGCATCCAGTTCCAGGCGGCCCTGGCGGACGGCACCTTCGACGTCTACCACATGCAGTTCCTGATGCACCTGTCCGGGAACGTGGACCCGGAGCGGATGCGCGCCGCCGGGCAGGCGCTGATCGAGCGGTACCCGAACCTGCGCTCCGCCTTCGTCGCCGGCGCCGGGGGCGACCCGGTCCAGCTCGTCCCCGAGCACATCGACATCCCCTGGCGCCACATCGACCTCAGCGGTCTCGACGAGGCCGCGCAGACCGAGGCCGTGGACCGGGCCCTCGCCGAGGACCGGGCCGACCAGCTCGACCCCTCCCGGCCCCCGCTGATCCGTCTGGCCCTGCTCACCTGCGGGCCCGAGCGCAGCAAGCTGATCCTCACGGCCCACCACACCCTCTTCGACGGCTGGTCCTCGCCCCTGGTCATCAAGGACCTGGTCCGGCTGTACGCCGGGGACGAGGAGCCCGCCCCGGTCCGCAGCTACGGCGACTACCTGGCCTGGCTCTCCCGCCAGGACCGCGAGGCCTCGGCCGCCCGCTGGAAGGAGGAGCTCGCCGAGTTCGAGCAGCCCACCCTGCTGGCCGCCGACCGCACCGCGCAGGGCGAGGCCAAGGCCCTCGGCCGCGTCGAGGTCCCGCTCTCCATCGACCAGGGCCGCGAACTGGCCCGCCGCGCCGCCGAACTGGGCGTCACCCTCAACACCCTCCTCCAGGCCTCCTGGGCCGTCCTGCTCTCCAAGCTCACCGGAGCGCACGACGTGGTCTTCGGCGCCGCGGTCAACGGCCGCCCCGCGGACCTGGTCGGCTCGGACGAGATGGTCGGCCTGTTCATCAACACCCTGCCGACCCGGGTGCGCTGCCGCCCCGAGGACACCGTCGGAGCAGTCATCGCCGACCTCCAGGACCGGCAGATCTCCCTGCTCGACCACCACTACTACGGGCTGGCCGACATCCAGCGCGGGGTCGGGCTGCCCGCCCTCTTCGACACCATCGTCGTCTTCGAGAACTACCCCATCGACCGCGAGGGCATGGTCGAGGCCAACGAGTCCGCGGGCTTCGGCATCGACGCCATCCGGCCCTTCGCCGGATCGCACTACCCGCTCACCCTCAACGCCTCCGACCCGTACCTGCGCTGCTCCCTCGACTACGCGACCACGCTCTTCGACCGCGACGCGGCCGAGGTGGTCGCCGCCCGGCTCGTCCGGATCCTGGAGCAGGTCCTCGAGGACCCGCAGACCCCCGTCGGCGCCCTGGACGTCCTGTCCGCCGAGGAGCGGGCCTGGCTGCTCGAGGGCATCAACGACACGGCGCAGCCCGTACCGGCCGCCACCCTGCCGGACGCCTTCGAGGCCCAGGCCGCGCGCACGCCCGACAGCACGGCGCTGATCGGCGAGGACGAGACCCTCACCTACGCCGAGTTCAACCGGCGCGCCAACCGCCTCGCCCACTGGCTGGTCGAGCAGGGAGCGGGTCCCGAGCAGCTCGTCGCCGTGCGGATCCCCCGCTCCGTGGACCTCATGGTCGCCCTGTACGCGGTGGTCAAGGCCGGCGCGGCCTACGTGCCGGTCGACACCGAACTGCCCGAGGACCGCGTACGCCTCGTCCTCGACGGCGCGAAGCCGCTGCTCGTCCTCGACGCGGACCTCCCCGAGGTCTCCGGCTACCCGGACACCGATCCGCAGCGCCCCGGACTGACCCCGGACAGCGCCGCGTACGTGATCTTCACCTCCGGCTCCACCGGCCGCCCCAAGGGCGTCCAGGTGGCCCACCGCGGCATCATGAACCGCCTCGCGTGGGGCCTGTCCCACTTCGAGGTCGGCCCCGAGGACCGGGTGCTGCTCAGCACCACCGCCAGCTTCGACGTCTCCGTCCCCGAGATCTTCGCCCCGCTGCAGGTCGGCGCGGCCGTGGTCATCGCCCGGCCCGACGGCCGCCGCGACCCGGCCTACCTGGCCGAGCTGATCCGCCGCGAGAACGTCACCGGGGCCGACTTCGTCCCCTCCCTGCTGGAGGCCTTCGCCAACGAGCCCGGCGCCAAGGAGTGCAGCAGCCTGCGCTGGATCGAGGTCGCCGGCGAGGCCTTCCCGCCCGCCCTCGCCAACCGGGCCGCCGAGGTCCTGCCGGACTGCGGGATCCACAACCTCTACGGGCCCACCGAGGCCTCCGTCGAGGTCACGGCCTACCAGCACGTGCCCGGCGCCGACCGGGTGCCGATCGGCGCCCCCGTCTGGAACACGCAGGTCTACGTCCTCGACGCGGCCCTGCGCCCGGTGGCCCCCGGGGTCCCCGGCGAGCTCTACCTCGCCGGCACCGGCCTCGCCCGCGGCTACCTCGGCCAGACCGGGCTGACCGCCAACCGGTTCGTCGCCTGCCCCTACGGCGGGCCGGGCAGCCGGATGTACCGCACCGGCGACGTGGTGCGCTGGAACGCCGACGGCCAGGTCGAGTACATCGGCCGCTCCGACTTCCAGGTCAAGCTCCGCGGGTTCCGCATCGAACTCGGCGACATCGAGCAGGCCATCGCGGCCCACCCCGACGCCGAGGCCGTCGTGGCCCTCGTCCGCGAGGACCGCCCCGGAGACCAGCGCCTGGTCGCCTACGTGGTCCCCGCCCCGGGGAAGGCCCCCGCGGACCTCGACCCCGAGGCGCTCACCGCCCTGGCCCGCGAGCACCTGCCCGCGTACATGGTGCCCTCGGCCGTCGTACCGCTGGCCGAACTGCCCCAGACCCCGAGCGGCAAGCTCGACCGCAAGGCGCTGCCCGCCCCGGACCTCCCGGCCGAGGCCGCGGTCGGCCGCGGACCGCGCAACCCCACCGAGGAGGTCCTCTGCCGGCTCTTCGCCGAGCTGCTGGGCCTCCCGGAGATCGGCATCGACGCCGACTTCTTCGACCACGGCGGCCACTCCCTCCTCGCGACCCGGCTCACCGGCCGGATCCGCAACGAGCTCAAGGCCGACGTGAAGGTGACCACCGTCTTCCGCAGCCCGACCGTCGCCGAACTGGCGGCCCGGGTCGACGAGGCGGCCACCGCAACGAACCGTCCGAAGCTGCGTCCCATGCTGCGCCCGATGAACGTGTAGGCAGGAGTTACACCGATGATCCCGTTGTCCTTCGCACAGCGCCGGCTGTGGTTCCTCCACCGTCTCGAAGGCCCGTCTGCGACCTACAACATCCCGTTCGTGCTGCGACTGGAGGGGCCGCTCGACACGGCGGCCCTGGCCGCGGCCGTCCAGGATGTCGTCACCCGGCACGAGAGCCTGCGCACCCTCGTGTCCGAGAACGCGGACGGCACCCCCGAGCAGCGGATCCTGCCCCCGCAGGAGGCCGTCGTACCGTTCCGGATCGCCGACACGGCCCCGGACGCGGTGGAGGCCGCGGTGCGCGAGGCCTCGTGCGAAGGCTTCGAGCTCGACACCGAACTCCCGCTGCGCACCACGGTCCTGCGGATCTCCGAGCAGGACCACGTGCTCGCGTTCGTGTTCCACCACATCGCCGCGGACGGGGCGTCCATGGCGCCGTTCATGCGGGACCTCCTCGCGGCGTACGCGGCCCGCAGCCGGGGCGCCGCCCCCGGCTGGGAGCCGCTGCCGATCCAGTACAAGGACTACACGCTCTGGCAGCGCGAGGTCCTCGGCGACGAGGAGGACCCCGAGAGCGTCGCCGCGGCGCAGCTCGACTACTGGCGCCGGGAACTCGCCGACGTGCCGCAGCCGGTCCAGCTCCCGCTGGACCGGCAGCGGCCCACCGCCGCCGGCCACGACGGCGGCCACGTCGACTTCGCCCTGGAGGACGGCCTGCTGGCCGCGGTCCAGAAGCTGGCCGGCGCGCACGGCGCCACCGCGCCGATGGTCGCCCAGGCCGTGCTCGCGGCCCTGCTGCACCACCTGGGCGCCGGCAACGACCTCACCATCGGCAGCCCCATCGAGGGCCGCGCCGACGAGCAGCTCGACGACCTGATCGGCTTCTTCGCCAACACCTGGGTGCTGCGCGCCGACCTGTCGGGCAACCCCTCGTTCGGCGAGCTCCTCGACCAGGTGCGCGACCGGGCCCTGGCCGCGTACGACAACCAGGACGTGCCCTTCGAGCGCCTCGTGGAACTGCTCAGCCCCGACCGCACCACCGCCTACCAGCCGCTCTTCCAGGTCATGCTGGCCTGGCAGTTCGAGTGGTCGCAGATCGAGATCCCCGGGCTGAAGCTGACCCCCGTCCCGACGGGCACCGGCACCGCCAAGTTCGACCTGTTCTTCAACATCGTCCCGGCCCCGGGCGGCGGCGCCATCGGCCGCCTGGAGTACGCCACCGAGCTCTTCGACCACGCCACGGCCGAAGCCCTGGTCGAGCGGTACGTGCGCGTCCTGCGCCAGGTCACCGCCGACCCCTCGGCCCGGCTCGGCGCCGTGGACGTGCTCACCGGCGACGAGCACGCCTGGCTCGCCAAGGCCAACGGCACCGACGCCCCCGTACCGGTGGCCACCGTCCACGAGCTCGTCTCCGCCCGCGCCTCCCAGACCCCGCACGCCACGGCCGTGGTCTGCGGCGGCACGTCGCTGACCTACCGCGAGCTGGAGGAGCGGGCCGGCCGGCTCGCCCGGGCCCTGCGCGCCCGCGGCGTCGGACCCGACGTCCTCGTCGCCGTGGCCCTGCCGCGCTCCGCCGACCTGGCGGTCGCCCTGCTCGGCGTCCTCAAGGCCGGCGGCGCCTACCTGCCCGTCGACCCCGCCTACCCGTCCGCACGGGTCGGACTCCTCCTGGAGACGGCCGGCCCGGCGCTCGTGCTCACCGACGCGGCAGCCGCGGACACCGTGGCCGGCTCCCCGGCGCCGGTGCTCCGGCTCGACGACCTGGAACGGGACCCGGACGCGGCGCAGCCGGCCGGCCCGGACTCCGCGGCCGGGCCCGACGGCTTCCGCACCGCCCCGGACAACCTCGCCTACGTCATGTTCACCTCCGGCTCCACCGGCACCCCCAAGGGCGTGGCCATCACCCACGCCGGGGTCGTCAACGGGGTCCGCGACCTGCGCCGCACCGTGCAGGTGGAGCCCGGCTCCCGGATGCTCGCCGCGACCTCCGTGAACTTCGACGTCTCCGTCTTCGAGATCTTCACGGCCCTCACCACGGGCGCCACCGTCGAGATCGTCCGCGACGTCCTCGAACTCGCCGAGCGCGGCGGCTGGTCGGGCACGACCGTCAGCGCCGTCCCCTCGGTGTTCTCCGCCCTCCTCGACCAGGTGGGCGGCGGCGCGGAGGGCACCGGCCTGGACGTGGACACCGTGGTCTTCGCCGGCGAGGCCCTCTCCGCCGACCTCGTCGCCAGGGTCCAGACGGCCCTGCCCGGCACCCGGGTCGTCAACGCCTACGGCCAGACCGAGAGCTTCTACGCCACCACCCACACCGTCCCCGGGTACGGGGACGGGGACGGGCACGCCGCGGGCGCCGTACCCGTGGGCCGCCCGCTCGCGAACATGCGCGCGTACGTCCTCGGGCCCGAGCTCACCCCCGTCGCCCCCGGGGTCGTCGGGGAGCTGTACGTCGGCGGCCTGGTCGCCCGCGGCTACCACCGCAACGGGCCCGTCACCGCCGAGCGCTTCGTCCCCTGCCCCTTCGGACCCGAAGGCGCCCGCATGTACCGCACCGGCGACCTCGCCCACTGGGGCGCGGACGGCGAGCTGAGGTACGCGGGCCGCGCCGACGGCCAGGTCAAGGTCAACGGCATCCGCGTGGAGCCCACCGAGGTCGAGACCGTCCTCGGCCGCCACCCCGCCGTCGGCCGGGCCGCCGTCACCGTCCGCCCCGACCACAAGGGCACCCCCCGGCTGGTCGGCTACGTCGCCCCCGCCGACCCGCACACCCCCGTCTCCGAGGCGGAGCTGCGCCGGTTCGCCGCCAAGGGCCTGCCGGACTACATGGTCCCCGCCGTGTTCGTCGTCCTCGACCGGCTGCCGCTGAACGCCAACGGCAAGCTGGACCGGGCCGCCCTGCCCGAGCCCGAGTTCGCCGGCACCGCGTACCGCGCCCCGCGCACCGGGGCCGAGCGGATCCTCGCCGAGGTGTACGCCGACGTCCTCGGCGCCGACGGCGTCGGCATCGACGACGACTTCTTCACCAGCGGCGGCGACAGCATCCGCTCCATCCAGGTCGTCGCCCGCGCCAAGACCCGCGGCGTCCTCGTCAGCACCCGCGAGATCTTCGAGCAGCGCACCGTCGCCCGGCTCGCCGAGCTCGTCGAGGGCCGCGAGGAGGAGGAGCGGGCCGTCCTGGCCGAGCTGCCCGGCGGGGCCGTGGGCCCCTCCCCGCTGCCCCCGACCGGCGCCCACGTGCTCGGACTCGGCGGCGGCATCGGCCGGTTCTGCATGTCGGCCCTGCTCACCCTCCCCGAGGACATCGACCGCGCCGGGCTGGCCGCCGTCCTCCAGGCCCTGCTGGACCGGCACGACGTCCTGCGCTCCCGCCTCGACCGCGGGGCGGACGGCGGCGCCGGCGCCCTGGTCGTGCAGCCCGCCGGCAGCACGGCCGCCGCCGCCCTCGTCCACGAGGTGCCCTACACCGGCGCCGGTGCCGACGTACAGGCCGCGCTCGACGCCGCCGCGGACCGGCTCGACCCCGACGCCGGGGTCATGGCGCAGTTCGTGCACCTCACCTCCGACACGGAGGCGGACCGCCTGCTCGTCGTGCTCCACCACCTCGTCGTGGACGGGGTCTCCTGGCGGATCATCGTCCCCGACCTCGCCGCCGCCTGGAAGCGGGTCCGCGCAGGCCTCGCCCCCGAGCCGGCCCCCGCGGGCACCTCGGTGCGCCGCTGGATGCACGCCCTCGCCGAGGAGGCCGCCGCCCCCGCCCGGGTGGCCGAACTCCCCTTCTGGCAGGAGCTGCTCGGCGGGCAGGAGCCCGTACTCGGCTCCCGCGAACCCGACCCCGCCACCGATGTCACGGCCACCGTCGACACCGTGCGCGTCCAGGTCCCCGCCCCGGTCACCGCCGCCCTCCTCGACACCCTGCCCGCGGTCTTCCGCGGCGGCGTCGACGACGGACTGCTCGCCGGACTCGCCCTGGCCCTGGCCAAGTGGCACGCCGGCCGCGGCACCGCGGCCCCCTCCGCGCTGGTCCGGCTGGAGGGCCACGGCCGCGAGGACCACCTCGTGCCCGGCGCCGACCTGTCCGCCACCGTCGGCTGGTTCACCGCCATGTACCCCGTCCGGCTCGACCTCGCGGGCGTCGACCTCGCCGAGGCCTTCGCCGGCGGCCCGGCCGCCGGACGCGCCGTCAAGGCCGTCAAGGAGCAGCTGCGCGCCGTACCCGACAACGGCATGGGCTACGGACTGCTGCGCCACCTCAACCCGCAGACCGCGGCCGCCCTGGCGGGCCTGCGCCAGCCCCGGATCGGCTTCAACTACCTCGGCCGGGCCTCCGCCGCGGACATCCCCGAGGAGCTGCGCGGCCTCGGCTGGACCCCCGACACCACCCACGCCGACCTGATCGCCGCCGCCGACGCGGACATGCCCGCCCTGTCCGCGCTGGAGATCAACGCGGTCGCCGCCCACACGGCAGAGGGCGAGCAGCTCACCGCCTACTTCGGCTTCCCCACGGGGGTGCTCTCCCGCGAGGAGGTCACCGAGATCGCCGGACTGTGGGTCGAGGCCCTGACCGCCCTGGCGGCGCATGCCGCGTCCCCCGCCGCCGGCGGGCTCACCCCCAGCGACGCACCCCTGGTCCGCGTGGCCCAGTCGGAGATCGACGCCTGGGAGGGCACCTTCGGCAAGCTGGCCAAGGTCTGGCCGACCACCCCGCTCCAGTCCGGGATGCTCTTCCACACCATGCTGTCGGCCGCCGGCACCTTCGACGCGTACCACATGCAGCTGGTCTTCCACCTGTCCGGCGAGGTCGACGCGGAGCGGATGCACCGGGCCGCCCAGGCCCTCCTGCGCCGCCACGGCGGCCTCGGCGCGGCCTTCGTCCACCGGGCCGACGGCGAACTCGTCCAGGTCGTACCCGAGTCGGTCACCCTGCCCTGGCAGCACCTCGACCTCACCGCCGCCGGGGAACAGGAGCGCACCGAGCGCTTCGAGGCCTTCCTCGCCGAGGACCGGGCCGCCCACTTCGACCCGGCGGCCCCGCCCCTGATCCGGATGGCCCTCGCGCAGCTCGAACCCGGCCGCGCCGAACTGGTGATGACCGCCCACCACGTCCTGCTCGACGGCTGGTCCATGCCCCTGCTCATGCAGGACCTGCTGCTGCTCTACGCCTCCGGCGGGGACCCGGCCGGCCTGCCCGCGGCCCGCGACTTCGGCGAGTTCCTGGCCTGGCGCGCCCGCCAGGACGCGGCCGAGACCGCCCGCGTCTGGGCCGAGGAGCTCGACGGGGTCGAGGAGCCCACCCTCCTCGTCCCCGGCGCCGACTCCTCCGGCGGGGTCACCGGCGAGGGCATCGGGCAGCTCGACATCGCCCTCCCTGCCGAGGAGGCCCGCCTCCTGGCCCGCCGCGCCACCGAGCTCGGCATCACCGTCAACACCCTGGTCCAGGGCGCCTGGGCGGTGCTCCTCGGCCGCCTCACCAACCGCCAGGACGTGGTGTTCGGCGCCACCGTCTCCGGCCGCCCGCCCGCCGTCCCGGACATCGACTCCATCGTCGGCATGTTCATCAACACCCTGCCCGTACGGGTCGGCTACGCGCCCGGCGACACCCTCGCCGAGGTCCTCACCCGGCTCCAGGCCCGGCAGGCCGCCCTGCTCGACCACCACCACCACGGGCTCACCGAGATCCAGCAGTCCACCGGACTGCCCACCCTCTTCGACACCCTGGTCGTCTTCGAGTCGTACCCGGTCGACGAGGAGGGCATCAGCGCCGCCTCCGAGGCCGCCGACGGCATCGCCTTCACCGGCCTGCGCGCCTCCACGGGCACCAGCTACCCGCTGACCCTGATGGCCGCCGCCGACCCCCACCTCCAGCTCATCCTCCAGTACGCCGAGGGGCACTTCGGGCGGGACGCGGTCGAGGCCCTCGGCGAGCGGCTGGTGCGCGTCCTGCGCGCCCTGGCCGCCGACCCGCAGCTGACGGTGGCCCAGGTGGACGTGCTCGCCCCCGCCGAGCGCGAGCAGCTGCTCGCCGGGTTCGGCGCGCACACCGCACCGGCCCTGCCCGAGGCCCCCGCCACCGTGCACGGGCTGCTGTCGGCCCAGGCCGCCCGCACCCCCGGCGCGACCGCCGTCACCGCCGGGGACGAGGAGCTCACGTACGCCGGGCTCGAAGCCCGCGCCGACCGGCTGGCCCGCGAGCTCGTCCGCCGCGGCGTGGGCGCCGAATCGGTGGTCGCGGTCTCGCTGCCGCGCTCCGCCGACCTGGTCACCGCCCTCCTCGCGGTCCTCAAGGCCGGCGGCGCCTACCTGCCCGTCGACCCCAAGTACCCGAGCAGCCGGCTCGCCGCCATCCTGGACGAGGCCCGCCCGCGCCTGGTGCTCACGCACTCCGACACGGCCGCGGCCCTGCCGGAGCACGGGGCCCCGGAACTGCGGATCGACACCCTCGACCTGGCTGCCGGCGACGGCGGCGACGGGGAGCCCGCACCGCAGGTCCACCCCCAGCAGCTCGCGTACGTGATGTACACCTCCGGGTCCACCGGCAAGCCCAAGGGCGTCGCCATCACCCACGCGGGCGTGGTCAACGGCGTCCGCCGGCTCGCCGAGCGCGTCGGCATGGCCGCCGGCAAGCGGATGCTCGCCGGCACCTCGGTCAACTTCGACGTCTCCGCCTTCGAGGTCTTCACCACCCTCGCCGCCGGCGGCGTGGTCGAGGTCGTCCGCGACGTCCTCGTCCTCGGCGAGCGCAAGGAGTGGACCGGCAGCGTCATCTCCACCGTCCCCTCCGCCTTCGCCGAACTCGTCGACGAGATCGCCGGCCGCACCCGCGTCGAGACCGTCGTCTTCGCCGGCGAGGCCCTGCCCGCCGCCCTGGTCGACAAGACCCGGGCCGCCTTCCCCGGCGTACGGATCGTCAACGCCTACGGCCAGAGCGAATCCTTCTACGCCACCACCCACACCGTCCCCGCCGGAGCCCGCGACTGGAACGGCAGCGCCCCCGTCGGCACCCCCCTCGGCGGGATGCGGGCCTACGTCCTGGGCCCCGGCCTCACCCCCGTGCCCCCCGGCACGGTCGGCGAGCTGTACGTCGGCGGCGCCATCGGCCGCGGCTACCACGGCCGCCCCGCCCTGACCGCCGAGCGCTTCGTCGCCTCCCCCTTCGGGGAGCCCGGCGAGCGGCTCTACCGCACCGGCGACCTCGCCCGCACCGGCGAAGGCGGCCGGATCCAGTACGAGGGCCGCGCCGACTCCCAGGTCAAGGTCCGCGGCTTCCGCGTCGAACCCGCCGAGGTCGAGGCCGCCCTCGCCTCCCACCCCGGCATCGCCCAGGCCGTCGTCGTCGCCCGCGAGGGCAGGGCCGAGGGCACCGGCAAGCGGCTCGTCGCCTACGCCGTACCCGCCGCGGCCGAGGACCCCGGCTACGCCGGACCGGAGCCGAGGGAACTGCACGCCCACGTCGCCGAGCGGCTGCCCGAGTTCATGGTGCCGTCCGCCTTCGTGGTCCTCGACCGGCTGCCGCTGGCCCCCAACGGCAAACTCGACCGCAAGGCGCTCCCCGAGCCGGAGTTCACCGGCGCCGAGTACCGCGCCCCGCGCAACGCCCGCGAGGAGACCCTCGCCCGGCTCTTCGCCGAGGTGCTCGGCGTGGAGCGGGTGGGCGTCGACGACGGCTTCTTCGAGCTCGGCGGGCACTCCCTGCTCGCCACCCGGCTCATCAGCCGCGCCCGCGCCGAACTGTCGATCGAGATCCCCATCCGCAAGGTGTTCGACCTGCCGACGGTCGCGGCACTCGCCGCCTGGTCGCAGGAGTCGGCCGCGCCCCGCCGCCCCAGTCTGCTCCAGATGGCCGGCAAGGGCTGAAGCGGCAGCCGCCGCCCGCACCCGCCGCCCGCCCCCCTGCCGTCACTGATGCACGCAAAGGACTGAACAAATGATTCCGCTGTCATTCGCACAACGCCGCATGTGGCTTCTGCACCAGCTGGAGCGGGGGGCGGCCACCTACAACATCTCGGCGGCGTTCCGGCTGACCGGCCCCCTCGACCAGGACGCCCTGGCCGCCGCGGTCCGCGACCTGGTCGACCGGCACGAGATCCTGCGCACCACCTACGCCACCGACGCGGACGGCGAACCCCACTCCCGGATCCTCACCGTCGAGGAGGCCGCACCGCAGGTGCGCACCGCCGACGCGGACCCCGCGGACCTGCGCCGCGCCATCGACGCGGCCGTCTCCCACGGCTTCGACCTCGAAGGCGAGATCCCCCTGCGGGCCCACCTCCTGCGGGTCTCCGACGAGGAGCACGTGCTCGTCATGGTCGTCCACCACATCGCCTCGGACGGCAGCTCCAGCGCCCCCATGATGCGCGACCTCATCCAGGCCTACGCCGCCCGCAAGGACGGCGCCGCCCCCCTGTGGGAGCCGCTGCCCGTCCAGTACAAGGAGTACGCGCAGTGGCAGCGCGCCGTGCTCGGCGAGGTCTCCGACCCCGGGAGCCTGGCCGCCCAGCAGGTCGAGTACTGGCGCAAGGAGCTCGACGGCGTACCGCAGCCGATCAGCCTGCCCACCGACCGGCCCCGCCCCGCCACCGCCGACTCCCGCGGCGGGACCATCGGGCTGCACTTCCCCGCCGGGGTCGCCGCCGGGCTCCAGAAGATCGCCGACGAGCGCGGCGCCTCCATGTCCATGGTCCTCCAGGCCGCCCTGTCCGTCCTGCTCCGCAAGCTCGGCGCCGGCGACGACGTCACCATCGGCAGCCCCATCGCCGGCCGCACCGACGAGGCCCTCGCCGACCTCATCGGCTTCTTCGTCAACACCCAGGTGCTGCGCGCCGACCTCGCCGGGAACCCGGCCTTCACCGAGCTCCTCGCCCAGGTCCGCGACAAGGCCCTGACGGCGTACGAGTACCAGGACGTCCCCTTCGACCTGCTGGTCGAGGCCATCAACCCCGAGCGCTCCGCCTCCTACCAGCCCCTGTTCCAGGTCATGTTCGCCTGGCAGAGCTACCAGAAGCCCGACCTCGGCATCCCCGGCCTCGACGTGCAGTTCGAGCAGGCCATCCCCTCCACCGCCATGGTCGACCTGTTCTTCAGCCTCACCGTGGACGAGACCGGAGCCCTGCGCGGCGACCTCCAGTACGCCACCCAGCTCTTCGACCGGGACTCCGCCGAGGTCATCGCCGGCCGCCTCGGCCGCGTCCTGGAGCAGCTGGCCGCCGACCCGTCCCTGCGCATCGGGGACATCGACGTGCTCTCCGAGGAGGAGCGCGCGCACCTGCTCCACGGGGTCAACGCCGCGGGCGGCGAGATCCCCGACGCCACCCTCGCCGCGCTCTTCGAGCAGCAGGCCGCCCTGCACCCCGGCTCCGTCGCCGTCAGCTACGGGGGCACCTCCCTCACGTACGCCGAGCTGAACTCGCGCGCCAACCGCCTCGCCCGGCACCTCGTGGCCCGGGGCGTCGGCCCCGAGTCCCTCGTCGGCGTCTGCCTGGAGCGCTCGGCCGACCTGGTCACCGCCCTCCTCGCGGTCCTCAAGGCCGGCGGCGCCTACCTGCCCATCGACCCCGACTCCCCGGCCGACCGCACCGCCTACATCGTCGAGGACGCCCAGCCGGTCCTGCTGGTCACCACCAGCAGCAGCGCCGCGGGCCGCGAGCTCTCCCTCGAGCTGCCGCAGGTCCACCTCGACTCCCTCGGCGACCTCGCCGGCACCTCCGGCGCCGACCTCGCCGACACCGAGCGCCGCAGCCCCCTGACGGCCCTCCACCCGGCCTACGTCATCTACACCTCGGGCTCCACCGGCCGCCCCAAGGGCGTCCCCGTCCCGCACCGCAACGTGGTCGGCCTGTTCGCGGCCACCGCGGACTTCGGCTTCGGCGCGGACGACGTGTGGACCCTCTTCCACTCCTACGCCTTCGACTTCTCGGTCTGGGAGCTGTGGGGCCCGCTGCTGCACGGCGGCCGCCTGGTCGTCGTCCCGTACGACGTCTCCCGCTCCCCGGCGGACTTCCTGACCCTGCTCTCCCGCGAGAAGGTCACCGTCCTCAACCAGACCCCCTCGGCCTTCTACCAGCTCGTCCAGGCCGACGCCGAGGCCCCGGGGCAGGAACTCGCCCTGCGGTACGTGGTCTTCGGCGGCGAGGCCCTCGACCTGAACCGGCTCGCCGACTGGTACGCCCGCCACGCCTCCGACGCCCCGGTGCTCGTCAACATGTACGGCATCACCGAGACCACCGTGCACGTCACCCGCGTCGACCTCGACGCGGACTCCGCCGGGGAGTTCAAGGCCAGCGTCATCGGCCCCGCCGTCCCGGGCCTGCGCGCCTACGTGCTCGACAGCAGCCTCAAGCCCACCCCCACCGGGGTCACCGGCGAGCTGTACGTGGCGGGCTACGGCCTGGCCCGCGGCTACCACGGCCGCCCCGGCCTGACCGCCGGCCGCTTCGTCGCCTCCCCCTTCGGGGAGCCCGGCGAGCGCATGTACCGCTCCGGCGACCTGGTCCGCTGGAGCAAGGGCGGCCGCCTCGAATACGTGGGCCGGGCCGACTCCCAGGTGAAGGTCCGCGGCTTCCGCATCGAGCTCGGCGAGATCGAGCACGCCGTCTCCGGGCACCCGGACGTGGCCCAGGCCGTGGTCCTCGTCCGCGAGAACCAGGAGGACGACAAGCGGCTGGTCGCGTACGCCGTGCCCGAGCCGGGCGCCGCCGGCCCCGCCTTCGCCGAGGAGCTCACCGCGTACCTGCGCGAGCGCCTCCCGGACTACATGGTCCCCTCCGCGGTCGTCGCCCTCGACGAGATCCCGCTCACCTCGAACGGCAAGCTCGACAAGCGGGCCCTGCCCTCCGGGGACCCCGCCCCGGCCGCCGCCGGCCGCGAGCCGCGCAACGCCTACGAGCGCGGGCTGTGCGCCCTGTACGCCGAACTCCTCGGCCGCGAGCAGGTCGGCATCGACGACGGCTTCTTCGCCCTCGGCGGCCACTCGCTGCTCGCCACCCGGCTCAGCGTGCGCATCCGCAGCGAGTTCGACATCGACATCCCGATCCGGACGATCATCAAGTACCCGACGGTCGCCGAACTGGCCGCCCTGATGCTCGCCGGCGGCGTCCCCTCCGACGACGCGGACACCTTCGCCGTCGTCCTGCCGCTGAACACCGACCCCGGCACCGGCAAGCCGCCGGTCTGGTTCTTCCACGGCGGCGGCGGGCTGGGCTGGGCGTACTACAGCTTCGTCACCCACCTGGCGGACCGCCCGGCCTACGCCCTGCAGTCCCGCGGCTCCGACGGCGAGGACGCCCTCGCCGGCTCGGTGCAGGAGATGGTCGACGACTACACGGCCGAGATGCTGAAGATCCAGCCCGAGGGACCCTTCTACCTCATCGGCTGGTCCTACGGAGGCACCGTCGTCCACGCCGTCGCCGACGCCCTCGACCGGCTCGGCCACGAGGTCTCCCTCGTCTGCATCCTGGACGCCCAGCCCGGCGGCCACGGGTTCACCGAGGTCCACGCCGGCAAGGACTCGGACGACTACCGGGCCGAGCTGGAGGACGACTTCAGCCAGTACATCCGGATGGGCAACCGGCAGGGCTTCCTCGACACCATGGCCCGGGTCATGGCCAACAACACGGCCCGGATGATGGACTACACCTCCCCGGCCTACCGCGGCGACGTCCTGTACTTCCACGCCACGCTGGAGGACAAGTCGTACGCCCACCTGTGGCGCCCCTACGTCCAGGGGAACCTGGAGGTCCACGAGATGCGGGCCACCCACCACGAGATGCACATGCCGGCGCCGGTGTCCGAGTTCTTCGAGGTCGTCGCCCCGAGGCTCCCGTGACCGCACGCCGGTGCGGCCGCCGCACGCACGCACACAAGCAGAACGACACACTGATGGGGGTTGGTCGCAATGACGCAGAAGGAGTCCGGAGTGCCCGCGCAGGACGGTGAACCGACGCTGCTGTGCGTCCCCTTCGCGGGGGCGGGGCCGTCGTTCTTCCACCCGTGGCGGGACCTGGCCGCGGGCCGCTGGCGGATCGCGTCCGTCGAACTGCCCGGCCGGGAGCGGCGGATCCTCGAGGAGCCGTACCGCAACGTCTTCGAGGCCGCCAAGGGCTCGGTCGACGAGATCGTCGAGGACCTCGGCGAGGGCGCCCGGGTCGTGCTCTTCGGGCACAGCCTCGGCGCGGTGCTCGCCTACGAGCTGGTCCACCTGCTCACCGAGCGCGGGATCCGCGTCCAGCGGCTGGTCGTCAGCGGCTCCCCGGGCCCCTGGACCCAGCGCGAGCGGCGGGCCACCGGCCTGGAGGACGAGGAGTTCCTCGCCCGCGTCGAGGAGTTCGCCGGCTTCCGGCACGAGGCCCTCGACCACCCGGAGATGCGCGAGCTGATCCTCCCGGTGCTCCAGGCCGACTGCGAGATGCACGAGAACTACGTCCCGAGCACCGACGTGCCGGTCTCCGTCCCGATCACCTCCCTGCGGGGCGACGTGGACGGGCTGGTCACCGCCGAGGAGGGCCGCCAGTGGCGGGCCGCCACCACGGCCGCCTTCACCTACGCCGAGTTCCCCGGCGACCACATGTACCTCGTGGACGCCGGCCGCGAGGTGCTGGACACCATCGAGCGGGAGTCCGCGGGCGACCGGTAGAGGACGTACGGAGGCGGCCGCCGCACCCTTCGGGGGTGCGGCGGCCGCCTCCGCGTGCCGCTCAGCCCTGCCGGGGCGGGCCGAACCAGGTGGTGAGGGCCGTCCGGAGGGACGCGGTGTCCACCGGCTCCCCCTCCTGCGCCGCCCAGGCCACGTGCCCGTCGGGGCGGATCAGCACCGCGGCGGGGGCGGGGACCTCGTCGATCACCGGGACCGGCCAGGCCCCGTCCTCCGACACCGCCTCGACCACGTCCACCCGGTCCGTCCAGCCCCCGGCCGCCGCGGTCGCCGCGGGGCCCGCGCCCAGGTCCAGCAGGACCGGCCGGCCCGTGCGCAGCAGCTCGTACACCCGGCTCTCGCCGCCCGCCGTCTTCAGGTCGGCGTCCGGGACCCGGCGGCCCGCCAGCGGGTGGCCGCCGCCGGGCACCGGGTAGCGGACGTCCAGCGCGGTGAGCATGTTGCGCAGGGTCCGGTTGACCTCGTCGAAGACCATCAGCTCGCCGAAGACCTCGCGCAGCGCGTCCGTCTGGGCGCCCGGCCGGGCCAGGGCCGACTGGGCCCGGGTGTTGTGCAGCACCCGCTCGCCGACCGGGTGGCGCTCGTCGTGGTAGGTGTCCAGCAGGGTCTCGGGAGCCGTGCCCCTGACCACCGCGGCCAGCTTCCAGCCCAGGTTGACGGCGTCCTGCACGCCCATGTTCAGACCCTGGCCGCCCGCCGGGAAGTGGATGTGCGCCGCGTCCCCCGCCAGCAGCACCCGGCCCTGCCGGTACTGCGCGGCCTGCCGCGCGGCGTCGTTGAAGCGGGACACCCAGCGCGGGCTGTGCATCCCGAAGTCGGTGCCCGCGAGCCGGGTCATCGACTCCCGCAGCTGTTCAAACGTGACCGGCTCGTCCCGGTCGACCACCCGGTCGTACTCGGAGGTGATCACCCGGTACCAGCCCGGCTCGAACGCGATCGCCGAGTAGTCCCCGCCGGCGCAGCGCCGGATCCAGATGTAGTCCTCGGTCAGGCCCGGCAGCTCCACGTCCCCGATCAGGGCCGTCATCGTGGCCTCGGTGCCGGGGAAGGCGATGCCCGCGAGCTTGCGGACCGCGCTGCGGCCGCCGTCGCAGCCCACCAGGTAGCCGGCCCGCAGGCGCTCCGGGCCCGCGGCGGTCTCCAGCTCCACCGTCACCCCGTCGCCGTCCTGCGCGAACCCGCAGACCCCGGCGGAGCGCCGCACCCGTACGCCCAGCTCCGCGGCCCACTCCTCCAGCAGCCGCTCGATCGTCGACTGGAGGATCATCAGCGGGTACGGGTGGCGGGACTCGAACTCGTCGAAGTCCAGGTACAGACCCGAGAAGTGGCCCACCGGCTGGAGCTCGCCGGCCGCCAGGAACCGCTCCAGCACGCCCCGCTGGTCCAGCACCTCCAGGGTGCGCGAGTGCATGCCGCCGGCCCGGGACTCGCCCGAGCGCTCCGCGAGCGGGTCGACCACGACCACGTCCACGCCCGCGAGCCGCAGCTCGCAGGCGAGCATCAGGCCGGTCGGCCCGGCGCCCGCGATCACCACGTCCGCGTCCGGACCGCTGTGTGCCGTGCCCGTCGGGTCTGCTGCGCCCGTCGTGTCCATCGCGTCCCTCCCCCTCATTCCAGTGCGCCTCTAACGCCGCTGAATAGCCTTCACGTTCACTGAACGTGGCCCAGACCGGTCGAGGAACGCTCGCGCCCGGCCGGGGACGGGAACCGTCCGCGGGCCCGCCCGTCCCGCCGGCGGGACGGTGCCGCGCGCCGCGGGGCTCCGCGGTGCGCGCGGACGGACCTCCGGTCCGCCCGCCACCCCGCCGCCCGGCGGACCCGGACGCCTCCGGCAGCGGTGTGCGCGGACACGAATCCGCGCAAGACTCGCTCCGGCCATTTCAGAGAAGTGTTCGAGCGGGCATTCCCGGTCGGTGGAAGAACGGAAGGCTGGCAATGGAATCGGCGACGCAGGTGGTCCACCAGGACGGTGGAAAGGGCGGAGAGCTGGCGCAGGAAGTCGCCGCCCTCTGGGCGGAATTCCTCAACGCCCCCGAGGTCGGGGTCGAGGACGACTTCTTCGTGCTCGGCGGGAATTCGCTGACCGGCATCAAAATCATCGAGCGGGTCGCCGCGGACTACGGCGTCCAGCTGTCCGTACGCGACTTCTACCTGGCGCAGACCCCGGCCAGGGTCGCCGAGCTGATCGAGCGAGGGAGGGCCGCGGCGTGAGGTTGACCCCGGGTCCCGCCCGCGAGGTCGACCTCGGCTCCCTCGACCTGTTCGACCTGGACCTCTACAGCGAGGGCGACCCGCACCCGATCTGGGACGTGATGCGGGCGAAGGCGCCCCTGCACCACCAGGTCCTGCCGGACGGCCGCGAGTTCTGGTCGGTCACCCGCTACGAGGACGTGCACCGCGTCCTCGCCGACCACCGCGAGTTCACCTCGGAGCGCGGCACCGTCCCCACCCACCTCGGTACGGACGACGCCGCCGCCGGCGTGCTCATGACCTCCACCGACCCGCCGCGCCACACCGAGGTCCGCCGCCCCCTCGGCTCCAAGCTGACCGCCCGCGCCGTGAAGTCCTGGGAGGACTCCATCCGCGCGACGGTCGTGCGCTTCCTGGAGCCCGCACTCGACGGCGAGGTCTTCGACCTGGCCGAACAGGCCCTCCTGCTGCCCGCGATGGTCACCGGACCCCTCCTCGGCATCCCCGAGAAGGACTGGGCCGAGCTCGTCCAGCTGACCGCGATGGTCACGGCCCCCTCCGACCCGCACTTCATGGTCGGCCACGAGGCCGCCACCCTCGCCATCTCCCACCACGAGCTGGTCACCTACGTCCGCGAGTGGGTCAGGAACCGCCGCGCCACCGGCGAAGAGGACGACAGCCTCCTCCACCACCTCATGAGCGTCCGCCCCGGCGGCGCCCCCCTGAGCGACGAGGAGATCGCCCTCGACGGCTACAGCATCCTGCTGGGCGCCAACGTGACCACCCCGCACACCGTCTCCGGCACCGTGCAGGCCCTCATCGAGCGGCCCGTGCAGTGGGACAAGGCCGTCGCCGACCCCTCCCTGGTCCCCAACCTGGTCGAGGAGGGGCTGCGCTGGACCTCGGCCGCCTGCAACTTCATGCGGTACGCCGTGGACGACGTGGAGATCGCCGGGGGCACCATCCCCGCCGGCGGGGCGGTCGTCGCCTGGATCGGCTCCGCCAACCGCGACGAGACCCTCTTCCCGGACCCGCACACCTTCGACATCACCCGCGCCGGGGCCAAGCGCCAGGCCGCCTTCGGCTTCGGCACGCACTTCTGCATCGGCGCCCCCCTGGCCCGGATGACCCTGCGGATCTTCTTCGAGGAACTGCTCACCCGCTTCGAGTCCCTCGAACTCGCCGGCGAGCCGCAGCACCTGCGCTCGTACTTCATCGCCGGCATGACCCACCTCCCGATCACCGCCCAGAAACGGCAGGCGCCATGACCACCGGCACCACCACCGCGGCCGCCTCGCCCTGGTTCGTACGGCCGCCCTCCGGCGAGCACCCCGCCCGGCTCTTCTGCTTCCCCTTCTCCGGCTCCGGCGCCTCCGCCTTCAGCGCCTGGCCCGCCGCCATCGGCGGGGCCGAAGTGGTCCCGGTGCAGTTCCCGGGCCGCGAGAACCGGCTCGGGCACCCCCACTACGGCACCTACGAGAACCTCGCCGACTCCCTCGCCGAGGCCCTGGCACCGCAGCTGGACCGCCCGTACGCCTTCTTCGCGCACTGCGCGGGCGCCATCCCCGCGTACGAGACCGTGCTGCGCCTCGCCGAGCGGGGCCTGCCCGGCCCGCAGCGGCTGTTCGTCTCGGGGCAGCCCGCCCCGCACGACGCCTCGCGCGACCGGATGCTCACCCTCACCGAGGACGGGCTGCGGGCCGAGCTGGAGGCCTTCATCCGCAGCCGCGGGATCGAGCCCCGCCCGGACATGGTCGACCTGGGGATGCTCGTCCTGCTCCGCGACCACGCCGCCGCCGGGGCCTACGCCCGCACCGAGCCGGCCGGGGTGGACTGCCCGGTCACCGTCCTGCACTGGAAGGACGACCCCGACACCAGCCTCGAGGAACTCGACGGCTGGCGCCGGTACGCGGATTCCGTCGAATTCCACGTGGTCGAGGGCGGCCACTACGAGTTCATGGAAGCCCCGGCCGGACTCCGGGACCTGCTGACCTCCTGGCGGTGAAAGTGAAAGCAGCGCCGCCGCCCGCACGAGCCGTATCCCGAGGGAACCGGAAGGAATTCACATGAGTGGCGCAGCCGCCGATATTGCCGTCGTCGGGATGTCGTGCCGCTTCCCCGGCGTCCGGGACCCGGAGGGTTTCTGGCGCCTGCTGCGCGCGGGGGAGTCGACCGTGGGGACCTTCCCCGCATCCCGGGCCGCCGACGCGAGCCACACCTCCCACCCCGACGCCGACACCCTGGGCACGGGCTCGTTCCTCGAGTCCCTGGACGGGTTCGACGCCGGGTTCTTCGGGACCGGCGCGGCGGAGGCCGCCGCGATGGACCCCGCCCAGCGCCTCGGCCTCGAACTGGCCTGGGAGGCCGTCGAGGACGCCGGGATCCCCGCGACCGCGCTCGCCGGCCGCGAGATCGACGTGGTCGTCGGCTCCGGCCCCTCCGGGTACGAGCAGCTGCGCAGGCGCACGGGCAGCGACCGGGACGACCACTACGCGGCCCTCGGCTCCTCCGGAGCGCTCATCGCCAACCGCATCTCCAGCCTCTTCGACGTCCGCGGGATGAGCTTCTGCGCCGACTCCGGCCAGTCCTCCTCCCTGGTGTCCCTGGCCCTGACCTGCGAGCGGATCGCCTCCGGCGCCGTGGACATGGCGCTGGCCGGCGGTGTGCACCTGATCGTCGACCCCGAGACGGGCAGCGGTCTGGCCAACCTGGGCGCGCTCTCGCCCGACGGGCGCTGCTTCACCTTCGACGAGCGGGCCGGCGGGTTCGCCCGCGGCGAGGGCGGGGCCTTCGTGCTCCTCAAGCGGCTCGACCAGGCCCTCGCCGACGGCGACCACGTGTACGCGGTCGTCCGCGGCTGGGGGGTCGCCAGCGGCGGCTCCTCCGCCCGGATGCCCGACCCCAGCCCGAGCGGGCAGGCGGCGGCCGTGCGGGCCGCCCTGGCCCGCGCGGGCCTGCCCTTCGACTCCGTCGACTACGTCGAGGCCCACGGCACCGGCACCCGCATGGGCGACCCGGCCGAACTCGCCGGACTGCGCGAGGTCTCCCGTACGGACGCCCGCACCCGCCCCCTGGCCGTCGGCTCCGCGAAGACGAACGTGGGCCACCTGGAGCCGGCCGCGGGCATGGTCGGGTTCGTCAAGGCGGCCCTGTGCGTGGACCGCGGCGAGCTGGTGCCCAGCCTGAACTTCCGCTCCCCGAACCCGGCCGTCGCCGGATTCCACGAGGACTTCGAGGTGCCGGTCGCCCCGCGGCCCTGGCCCGGCGGCCCCGGCCGGCCGCGCCGGGCCGGGGTCTCGGCCTTCGGCATGGGCGGCACCACCGCCCACGTCATCCTCGAACAGGCCCCGCAGTCCCTTGCGGAGGCCCGTACGGACACCGGGACGGGCGCCGGGACCGACGCCGGTACGGAGGCCCGTACGGACGCCCCCGCGCAGGCCCGCGTCCTGCCCTGGGTCCTGTCCGCCCGCTCCGAGCCCGCCCTGCGCGAGCAGGCCGCCCGGCTCGGCGCCCTGCTGGCCGCGGACCCCGCGCCGGAGCCCGCCGACGTGGCCCACTCCCTGCTCACGACCCGCACCCTCTTCGAGCACCGCGCCGTCGTCCTCGCCGCCGACCGCGACCAGGCCCGCGCCGGGCTCGGACTCCTCGCCTCCGGCGGCGACTCGGCGCAGGTCCTGCGCGGGACGGCCGCCCCCGCCGGGGACGTCGTGTTCGTCTTCCCCGGCCAGGGCTCCCAGTGGCTCGGCATGGGCCGGCAGCTGTACGCCGGGTCCGAGGCCTTCGCGCAGGGGGTCGAGGACTGCGAGAAGGCCCTCGCCCCGTACGTGGACTGGTCGCTGACGGAGGTGCTGACCGGCGCCGACGGGGCGGCCTCCCTGGACCGCGTGGACGTGGTCCAGCCCGCGCTGTTCGCCATGATGGTCTCCCTGGCGCGGGTCTGGCGCTCCCTGGGCGTGGTCCCCGACGCCGTCGTCGGCCACTCGCAGGGCGAGATCGCCGCGGCCTGCGTGTCGGGCGCCCTCAGCCTGGACGACGCGGCGCGGATCGTCGCCCTGCGCAGCCGGGCCCTGACCGACCTGGCCGGGCTCCGGGGCGGGATGAGCGCCGCGGCCGCCCCCGAGTCCTGGGTCCGCGAGCGGCTGGCGGCCTGGTCCGGCCGGATCTCCGTGGCCGCCGTCAACGGCCCCGCCTCCACCGTCCTCGCCGGGGACGGCGAGGCCCTGGACGCCTTCGCCGAGGCCGCGGGGGCCGAGGGCGTGCGGGTCCGGCGGATCAAGGTCGACTACGCCTCGCACTCCCACCACGTGGAGCGCATCCGCGAACGCCTCCTGGCGGACACCGCGGGCATCGAACCCCGCGAGTCCGCCGTGCGGTTCCACTCCACCGTCACCGGCGGCCTCCTCGACACCCGGTCCCTCGACGGCGCGTACTGGTACGACAACCTGCGCTCGCAGGTGCGCTTCGGCGAGGTCGTCGAAGGGCTGATGGACACCACCGGCGGGGTCTTCGTCGAGGTCAGCCCGCACCCGGTGCTCCAGGTCGCGATGGAGGAGGCCGCCGATGCGCTGCCCGTCCCGCCCGTGGTCGTCAACACCCTGAGCAGGCACGACGGGAGCCCCGGCAAGGTGCTGGCCTCGCTGGCCGAACTGCACGTGCGCGGGGTGCCGGTGGACTGGCGGCCGCTGTTCGCCCCCGCGTCCGGCGCCGCCCGCCCGCGCCGCACGGCCCTGCCGACGTACGCCTTCCAGCGCGCGCGGTACTGGCTCAGCGCCCCCGGCGCCGCCGGATCCGCCGACCCGGCAGGCGGCGCGGCCGCGCCCGCGGCCCCCGCCCGGGCCGAGGGACTGGACACCCCCGCGGCGGTCCTCGCCCTGGTGTGCGCCGAGACCGCGGCCCTGCTGAGCGCGAAGGACGCGGCCCTGACCGGCGCCTCCCTCGCCGCCCGCGCGGGCGACTCCTTCAAGAGCCTGGGCTTCGACTCCTCCATGGCGGTGGGGCTGCGCAACCGCCTCGCCGCGGCCGCCGGGGTCCGCCTCCCGGCCACCGTCGCCTTCACCCACCCCTCGCCGCAGGCCCTCGCGGGCCGCGTCTTCGAGCTGCTCGCCCCGCAGGCGCCCGCGGCCGCACAGGAGGTCCCGGCCCCGGCACCGCAGCCGGCCCCGGCCCCCGCGGCCCCGGCCGGCGTGGACAGCAGCAGCGACGACGACCTGTACGCCCTGATCGACCGCGGCTACGTGTAGCCGCACCTGCACCACCTGCACCACCCGCACCACCCGCATGACCCGCAGTACCCGTACTTCAAGCAACCGTTGGGGGAGGCCCTGGTGGAGGATGTCGACAAGCTCCGGTCCTACTTGCGACGCGCCGTAGGCGACGCGCAGGAGCTGCGCGAGCGCGTGCGCGAACTGGAGGACTCGGCCCGCGAACCCGTCGCGGTCGTCGGCGTCGGGTGCCGCTTCCCGGGCGGGGCGGCCTCCCCCGAGGAACTCTGGGGGATCGTCTCCGGCGGCGTGGACGCCATGGGGGACTTCCCGCAGGACCGCGGCTGGGACGTCGAGGCGCTGTACGATCCCGACCCCGAGGCGCTCGGCAAGACGTACACCCGCTCGGGCGGGTTCCTGCCCGGCCTGGGCGGGTTCGACGCCCCGTTCTTCGGGATCAGCCCGCGCGAGGCGCTGGCCATGGACCCGCAGCAGCGGCTGGTGCTGGAGACCTCGTGGGAGGCCCTGGAGCGGGCGGGCATCGACCCGGCCTCCCTCAAGGGCACCGCCACCGGCGTGTTCACCGGCCTGTACGCCACCGACTACGGGCCCCGGATGGGCGGCGGCGCGGCCGGCGAGGTCGAGGGCTTCGCCATGACCGGCCTCTACAACAGCGTGGCCTCCGGCCGCGTGGCGTACGTACTCGGCCTGGAGGGCCCGGCGGTCTCCACCGACACCGCCTGCTCCTCCTCGCTCGTGGCCGTCCACCAGGCCGTGCGCTCCCTGCGCTCCGGCGAGGTCGGGCTCGCCCTGGCCGGCGGGGTCACCACCATGCCCACCCCGGGCATGTTCGTCGAACTCGCCCGCCAGCGCGGCCTGTCGGCCGACGGCCGCTGCAAGGCCTTCGCCGACGCCGCCGACGGCACCGGCTTCTCCGAGGGCGCGGGCGTCCTCGTCCTGGAGCGGCTCTCCGACGCCCTGCGCAACGGGCGCCGCATCTGGGGCGTCATCCGCGGCTCCGCCGTCAACCAGGACGGTGCCTCCAACGGCCTGAGCGCTCCCAACGGCCTGGCGCAGCAGAAGGTCATCCGCGCCGCCCTCGCCGACGCCGGCCTGGCCGCCGGATCCGTGGACGCCGTCGAGGCCCACGGCACCGGCACCCGGCTCGGCGACCCGCTGGAGGCGGAGGCCCTGCTCGCCACGTACGGCCAGGGCCGCGACCCGCAGACCCCCCTGTACCTCGGCTCCCTCAAGTCGAACATCGGGCACACGCAGGCCGCCGCGGGCGTCGGCGGCATCATCAAGATGCTGATGGCGATGCGGCACGGGGTGCTCCCCAAGACCCTGCACGTGGACAAGCCCTCGGAGCACGTGGACTGGTCCGCCGGAGCGGTCGAACTGCTCACCGAGGCCCGGCCCTGGCCCGCCGTCCCCGGCCACCCCCGGCGCGCGGGCGTCTCCTCCTTCGGCATCAGCGGCACCAACGCCCACCTGATCCTGGAGCAGGCCCCCGAAGCCCCCGCGGCCCCTGAAGCGGCGGCGGCGCCAGAAGGCGCGGCCGGTTCCGCCGCCCTGCCCTGGATCCTGTCGGCCCGCTCGCCCGAGGCCCTGCGCGAGCAGGCCCGCCGCCTCCACGAGGCCGTCTCCGCCGCGGCGCAGGCGCCGCTCGCCGGGATCGGCCGCGCCCTCGTGGGCACCCGCTCCCTCTTCGAGCACCGCCGGGTCGTCATCGGCACCGGCCGCGAGGAGCTCCTCGCCGGCCTGGCCGCCGCGGCCGCGGGCGGGGAGGAAACCCCCGCCGGACCCGGCTGCGCCTCGGTCGCCGGCACCGCCGCACCCGTCGGCCGCACCGTCTTCGTCTTCCCCGGCCAGGGCGGCCAGTGGACCGCGATGGGCCGCGAACTGTACGAGACCTCCCCGGTCTTCGCCGAGAAGCTGCGCGCCTGCGCCCGGGCCCTGGAGCCCCACGTCTCCTGGCCGCTGGTCGACACCGTGTGCGGGGGCCCGGACGCCGCCGACCTGGAGGACATCGACGTCGTCCAGCCCGCGCTGTTCGCCGTGATGGTCTCCCTGGCCGAGGTGTGGCGCTCCCTGGGCGTCACCCCCGACGTGGTCGTCGGCCACTCCCAGGGCGAGATCGCCGCGGCCCACGTGGCCGGCGCCCTCACCCTGGAGGACGCCGCCAAGATCGTCGCCGTCCGCTCCCGGCTGCTGGCCTCCGCCGCCGGCCAGGGCGGCATGGCCGCACTCCTGCTGCCCGAGGCCCGCGTGCTCGAACTGCTGGAGCAGTTCGGCGGCAGGGTCGGCATCGCGGGGGTCAACGGCCCCGGCTCCACCACCGTCTCCGGCGAGACGGAGGCCGTCCGCGCCCTGGTCGCGCTCTGCGAGGCGGAGGGCGCCCGCGCCCGGATGATCAAGTCCAGCGTGCCCGGCCACTCGGCGCTCATGGACCGCTTCGAGGACGCGCTCACGACGGAGCTGGGCCGGATCACCCCCGCCCCCACCGCCGTCGAGATCTACTCCACCGTCACCGGCGCCCCCGTCGACCCGGCCGCGCTCGACACCGCGTACTGGTTCCGCAACCTGCGCGAGCCCGTCCGCTTCGCCCCCGCGATGCAGGTCCTCGCGGCCCGCGACCCCGGCGCCGCCGTCTTCGAGGTCAGCCCGCACCCGCTGCTCACCCTGAGCATCCAGGAGATCTACGACGCCGTGCCCGGCGCCACCGCCCGCGCCTTCGCCACCCTGCGCCGCGACGAGGGCGGCCTCACCCGCTTCCTCGCCTCCGCGGCCGAGGCCTTCACCGCGGGCGTCCCCGTGGACTGGACGGCCGCCCTGCCCGGCGGCGCGGACGCCGACGCGGCCGACCTGATCCCCACGTACCCCTTCCAGCGCCGCACCTACTGGCTCGCCGCCCCCGACGAGGCCACCGGCGCGAGCACCTCCGACCACCCGCTGCTCGACGCCGTGGTCGACCTGCCCGAGGAGGGCGGGCACGCCGCGGTCGTCGCAGGCGGGCGCCTGTCCGCCGAGCGCCGCCCCTGGCTGGCCGAGCACACCGTCCACGGCGCCGCCCTGGTGCCGGCCGCCGTCCTCGTCGAACTGGCCGGCTGGGCCGCCGCCAAGGCGGGCTTCGACTCCGTCGAGGAACTCACCCTGGAGACCCCGCTGGTGCTGCCCCGCACCGGCGAGCGCGAGATCCGCGTCGTCCTCGACGCCAAGCGCGAGATCGCGGTCCACTCCCGCGGCCGCGGGGACACCGGCTGGACCCGCAACGCCGTCGGCCTCGCCGGCACCGCCACCGCGGCGCCCGCCGCCGCGGACGCGGAGCTGGGCTCCTGGCCCCCCGCCGGCGCCGTCCGCGTGCCCGCCGGGCAGGAGTACGACCGGCTGGCCGCCCTCGGCCTCGCCCACGGGCCCCTCTTCCGCGGACTCAAGGAGGTCTGGCGCCGCGGCGACACGCTGTTCGCCGAGGCCGAGCTGCCCGAGGGCGCCCCCGACCGGAACGCCTACCGGATCCACCCCGCCCTGCTCCAGGCCGCCCTGCTCCCGGCCGCCCTCGCCGGATCCGCGGACGCCGGATCCGCCGGGCCGCTCCTGCCCCACCGCATCACCGGCCTGCGCACCGCCCCCGGCCGGACCACCGCCCTGCGGGTGCGCCTCGCCCCCACCGGGCCGGACGGCGCCCTGACCGTCACCCTCGCCGACCGCACGGGCACCCCCGTCGGCAGCCTCGGCTCCCTGGGCCTGCGGCCCGTCGACACGGCCCGGCTGGCCGAACTGAGCTTCGACCACCAGGACTCGCTGTTCCGCACCGAGTGGGCGCCGCTCACCGCGCCCGCCCCGGCGGCCCCCGGCCCGTACGCCGTCATCGGCGCCCCCGGCGCCCCCGGCGCCCCCGGCGCCCCCGGCGCCCCCGGCGCCCCCGGCGCCCCCGGCGCCCTCGCCGGGACCCTCGCAGCGGGCGCGGCGCAGCCCGCCGCGGTCCATTCCGGCCCGGCCGCCCTCGCCGCCGCCGGGGCCGTGCCCCCGCTCGTCCTCGCCGTGGTCGACGCGGACGGCCCCGAGGCGGCAGCGGGCCGGGCCGACGCCCCCGCGGCCGCCGAGCGCAACCTCCACCGGGTCCTGGGCTGGATCCGGGACTGGCTCTCCGACGAGCGGTTCTCCGAGTCCCGCCTCGCCCTCGTCACCCGCGACGCCTTCCACGGCGCGCAGGTGCCCCGCACCGACCCCGCCGCCACCGCGGTCTGGGGCTTCGTACGCACCGCCCAGACCGAGAACCCGGGCCGCTTCGCCCTCGTGGACACCGACGGCCTGGCCGAGTCCTGGGCCGCCCTCCCGGCGGCCGCCGCCACCGGTGAGGACCAGCTCGCGGTCCGCGCCGGGCTCGCGTCCGTACCGCAGCTGGCCCGCGCCGCCGCCCCCGCCGCCCCGGACGCCCCCGCCCTCGGCACCGGCACCGTGCTGATCACCGGCGGCACCACCGGCCTGGGCGCCATGCTGGCCCGCCACCTGGTCGCCCGGCACGGGGTGGAGAGCCTGCTGCTCACCAGCCGGCGCGGCCCCGCGGCCCCGGCCGCCGCCGCCCTGTACGAGGAGCTCACGGCCGCGGGCGCCCGCGTCGAGATCGCCGCCTGCGACGTCGCCGACCGCGGGTCCGTCGCCGCCCTCCTCGCCTCCGTCCCCGCGGACCGGCCGCTCAGCGCCGTCGTGCACTGCGCCGCCGTCCTGGACGACGGGGTGGTCGAGGCCCTCACCGAGGACCGCGTGGACGCCGTCCTCGCCCCGAAGGTGCGCGGCGCCTGGAACCTGCACGAGCTGACCCGCGGCCTGGACCTGTCGGCCTTCGTGTTGTTCTCCTCCATCGCGAGCGTGCTCGGCACGGCGGGCCAGGCCAACTACGCGGCGGCCAACGCCTTCCTCAACGGCCTCGCCGAGGACCGCCGCGCCGCCGGACTGCCCGCCCTCGCCCTGTGCTGGGGCTTCTGGGCGGAACGCAGCGAGATGAGCGCCGAACTCCTCGACGCCGACGTCGTACGCCTCCAGCGCCAGGGCGTGCAGCCGCTGTCCTCGCAGGAGGGCATCGCGCTCTTCGACGCGGCCGTCCCCGCGGCCGAGCCGGTCCTGGTGCCCGTCCGCCTCGACCCCGCGGCCCTGGCCGCACCGCAGGGCGCGGCCATGGCCTCGCCGCTGCTGCGCACCCTCGCCGGCGCCCCCGCGGGCCCCGGCGCCGGACCCGCCGGGCCGGGCCTCGCCGAACAGGTGGCCGCGCTGGCCCCGGCCGCCGCCGAGGCCGCCCTGCTGGACGCCGTCCGCACCCAGACCGCCCTGGTCCTGGGCCACCCCGACACCGCGCAGATCGGCCCGGCCGTCGCCTTCCGCAAGCTCGGCATCGACTCGCTGACGGCCCTCGAACTGCGCAACAAGCTCACCGCGGCCACCGGCCTCAAGCTGCCCGCCACCCTCGTCTTCGACCACCCGAACCCGAACGCGCTCGTGCAGTTCCTCAAGGCGCGCCTCGCCCCCGACACCCCCGCCGCCGAGCCGGAGTCCCCGGCCGCCCGCCTGGTGCAGGGGATCGAGGGACTGGGCGCCCTGCTGGACGAGGGCTTCGCGGGGCTCGCGGACGAGGACCGCGACACCGTCTCCACACTGCTCGGCGAGCTGCAGGGCCGAGTCCGCTCGATGGCGAACGCCGGGGCCCCGGCCGCAGCCGCCGACCAGATCAGTTCGGCCTCGGTGGGAGAGCTCCTCTCCCTCCTCGACAAAGAGCTCGGCTAGGGGAAAGCGATGACGAACGACAACAACGCCGAGGTCCTCGAGTACCTCAAGCGGACCTCCATCGAGCTGCTGGAGACCCGCAAGCGCCTCAAGGCGCTGACGGACGCCGCCGGCGAGCCCGTCGCCGTGGTCGGCGTCGCCTGCCGCTTCCCCGGCGGGGCCGCCTCCCCGGAGGCCCTGTGGGACCTGGTGGAGGCGGGCGCCGACGTGGTGTCGGACTTCCCGCAGGACCGCCACTGGGACCTCGACGCCCTCTACGACCCCGACCCGGACACCCCCGGCACCTGCTACGCCCGCTCCGGCGGGTTCCTGCACGACGCCGGGGAGTTCGACGCCGAGTTCTTCGAGATCAGCCCGCGCGAGGCGCTCTCCGCCGACCCGCAGCAGCGGCTCCTCCTGGAGACCTCCTGGGAGTCCCTGGAGCGGGCCGGCATCGACCCGCACACCCTGCGCGGCAGCAGCACCGGCGTCTTCGCCGGACTCGCCTACTTCGGCTACGGCAACCACTACGAGACCCCCGAGGCCATCGCCGGCTACGGGCAGATCGGCTCCCTGCTGAGCGTGGCCTCCGGCCGCATCGCGTACGCCCTCGGCCTCGAAGGCCCGGCGATCTCCACCGACACCGCCTGCTCCTCCTCGCTGGTGGCGGTCCACCAGGCCGTGCAGTCCCTGCGCCAGGGCGAGTGCGGGCTCGCCCTCGCGGGCGGGGTCACCGTCATGGCCACATCGCAGGTCCTGCGCGAGATGTCCCGGCTGCGCGGACTGTCGGCCGACGGCCGCTGCAAGGCCTTCGCGGACGCCGCCGACGGCACCGGCTTCGCCGAGGGCGTCGGCATGCTCGTCCTGGAGCGGCTCTCCGACGCACAGCGCAACGGGCGCCGCATCTGGGGCGTCATCCGCGGCTCCGCCCTCAACCAGGACGGCGCCTCCAACGGCCTCACCGCCCCGAGCGGCCCGGCCCAGCAGCGCGTGATCCGCGCCGCCCTCGCCAACGCCCGCGTCCAGGCCGGCGACGTCGACGTGGTCGAGGCCCACGGCACCGGCACCACCCTCGGCGACCCCATCGAGGCCCAGGCCCTGCTGGCCACGTACGGACAGGACCGCGACCCCGCCAAGCCGCTGTGGCTGGGCTCCCTGAAGTCCAACGTCGGCCACACGCAGGCCGCCGCGGGCGTCGGCGGCATCATCAAGATGCTGATGGCGATGCAGCACGGGGTGCTCCCCAAGACCCTGCACGTGGACAAGCCCTCGACGCACGTGGACTGGACGGCCGGAGCCGTCGAGCTCCTCACCGAGGCCCGGCCCTGGCCCAGCGCCCCCGGGCACCCGCGCCGCGCGGGCGTCTCCTCCTTCGGCGCCAGCGGCACCAACGCCCACCTGATCCTCGAAGAGGCCCCCGCCCCCGCCGCCGCCGAACCGGGCGCCGAACCGGCCGCCGACGACCGGGCCGCCCCGCCGCAGGAGGCCCCCGCCGCGGGCACCGCCGGCACCGCGGGCATCCCGGTCGCCTGGCCGCTCTCCGCCCGCTCCGCCGAGGCCCTGCGCGCCCAGGCGGCCAAGCTGCGCGCCTTCGCCGCCTCCCCCGCCGCCGAGGGCGCCTCCCCCGCCGCGACCGGCGCCTCCCTGGCCGCCACCCGCGCCCTGTTCGAGCACCGCGCCGTGGTCGTCGGCCACGACCGCGACGCGCTCCTCACCGCCCTCGACGCCCTCGCCGAGGGCACCGACTCGGCCGCCGCCTTCCGCGGCACCGCGGGCGAGCCCGGCCGCTCCGTCTTCATGTTCCCCGGCCAGGGCTCCCCGTGGGCCGGGGCCGCGGGACCGCTGTACGAGGCCTTCCCCGTCTTCGCCCGCACCCTCGACGAGGTCTGCGCGCAGTTCGACGCCCACCTGCCCTTCGACCTGAAGGCCCTGCTGCTGTCCGGCGCGCCCGCCGACCCCGAGCGCACGGACATCGCCCAGCCCGCGCTGTTCGCCCTCCAGGTCGCCCTGTACCGCACGGTCGCGCAGTACCTCCCGCAGCCCGACCTCCTGATCGGCCACTCCGTCGGCGAGATCGCCGCCGCCCACGTCTCCGGCATCCTCGGCCTCGAGAGCGCCACCCGGCTCGTCGCCGCCCGCGGCCGCATCATGCAGACCGTCCGCGAGCGCGGCGCCATGCTGGCCGTACGCATCCCGGAGGCCGAGGCCGCCGCCCTGGCCGCCCCCTACGACCGGGTCGGCATCGCGGCCGTCAACGGCCCCGAGTCGGTGGTCCTGTCGGGCCTGCGCGAGCAGGTCCACGAGCTCCGCGACCGGCTCGTCGCCGACAAGAAGTCCGCCAAGCTGCTCGCGGTGGAGCACGCCTTCCACTCCCCGCTGATGGACCCGGTCCTGGAGGAGTTCGCCGAGGCCATCCGCGGACTGCACACCGGCCCCATGGAGATCCCCGTCGTCTCCACCCGCCTGGGCCGCGAGGCGAGCGTGCAGGAGCTGTCCTCCGCCGGCTACTGGGTCGACCACGTCCGCGAGCCCGTCCGCTTCCACGCGGCCGTCGAGTGCGCCCGCGCCGCCGGCGCGGACCTCTTCCTCGAAGTGGGCCCCGGAGCCACCCTCACGGGCCTCACCAAGGACGCCTTCGCCGCCCAGGACGTGACCGGCCCGCTGGTCCTGTCCGCCGCCCGGCGCGACCGCGGCGCCCCCGACGCCCTCGTCGCCGCCCTCGCCGAACTGCACGTGCGCGGACTGCCCGTCGACTGGCCGGCCCTCTTCGGACCCCAGCCGCGCGCGGAACTGCCGACGTACGCCTTCCAGCGCCGGCGCTACTGGCTCGACTTCCTCGCCGGGACCGGTTCCGCCGACCTGTCCTCCGCGGGCCTCACCGCCGCCGCGCACCCCCTGCTCGGCGCCGCCGTGGAGCACCCCGGCACCGGCGAGACGGTCTTCACCGACGTGTGGTCCCTGCGCACCCGCGAATGGCTCGCCGACCACGCCGTCTTCGGCGCGGCCGTCATCCCCGCCACCGCCCACCTCGACCTGGCCCTCTCCGTCGCCGCGCACGTCGGCGCCGCCGGGGTCGAGGAGCTCTCCCTCGAAGTCCCCCTGCTCCTCCCCGACGAGGGCGGGGTGCAGGTCCGCGCCGTGGCCGGCGCCCCCGGTGCGGACGGCCGCCGCTCCCTGGACGTGTACGCGCGCCCCGCCGCGGACGACACCGCCGGCTGGACCCGCCACGCCATGGGCACCCTGGCCGCCGGGGCCCCGCAGCCCGGCGGCCCCGGGCCGGACCTGGCCGCCTGGCCGCCCGCCGGAGCCGGCCCGCTCCCCTTCGACGGGCTCTACGACTCCCTGCTCGACGGCGGCTTCGACTACGGGCCCGCCTTCCGCGGACTGCGCGAGGTGTGGCGCCGCGGCGAGGAGGTCTTCGCCCTCGCCACCCTGCCCGAGGACGCCGGCACCGCGGCCGGCGGCGGCTTCGGCCTGCACCCGGCGCTCCTCGACACCGTGCTCCACGCCGTCGTGGTCGCCGGGGTCATCGAGGTCACCGGCGAACAGGGCTGGATGCCCTTCGCCTGGTCCGGGGTCCACCTGGAGCGGCCGTGCGGCCCGACCGCGCGGGTCCGCATCACCCCGACCGGCCCGGGGACCGTCTCCGTGGCCGTCGCCGACGAGCACGGCGCACCGGTCGCCTCGGTCGCCTCGCTGACCTTCCGCCCGGCCACCGCCGAACAGGTCCGCGGAGAGCGCGAGCGGCCGCTGTACGAGCTGGCGTGGAAACCCGCCGAGGAGGCCGGACAGCCCGCCCCGCCCGCTCGTTGGACCGCCATCGGCACGGCGGACGGACAGGCCGGAGCCCTCGCCGCGGCCGGGCACGGCGCCGTGCTCGCGGCCTCCCTCGACGAGGTCCCCGCGACTGACGCGGCCCGCCACCTCGTCCTCTGCCTCGACGACGCCCCCGGAGCAGCCGGGGACGGGGCGGCCGGGGCCGGAGCGCTCGACGCGGCGGCCGCCGCCGCCCGGCACGTCCTCGCCGCCGTCCAGCGCCTCCTCGCCGAGGAGCGGTTCGCCGACTCCGTCCTGACCGTCCTCACCCGCCGCGCCCTGGACACCGGCACCAGCCCCGACGAAGGCGTCGCCGGCCTGTCCGGCTCCTCCGTGTGGGGCCTGGTCCGCTCCGCCCAGACCGAGCACCCCGGCCGCTTCCGCCTGATCGACACCGACGGCGAGGACTCCTCCCGGGACCGCACCGCCGCCGCCCTCGCCCTCGGCGAGGGGCAGCTCGCCCTGCGCGGCGGCGCCCTGCTCGTCCCGCGGATGGCCCCGGCGGCCCCCGCCGCCCAGCGGCTGGAGGCCCCGCCCGCCGGCGCCCACCGGCTGGGCATCCCCAGCAAGGGCACCCTGGAGAACCTGGCCTGGATCCCCTGCCCCGAGGTGGACGGGCCGCTGGAGAGCGGCCAGGTCCGGATCGCCGTCCAGGCCGCCGGACTCAACTTCCGCGACGTCACCATCGCCCTGGGCCTGGTCGACCGCACGGCCATCGACGCCGGACTCGGCAGCGAGGGCGCCGGACTCGTCCTGGAGGTCGCCGACGACGTCACCGGCATCGCCCCCGGCGACCGCGTGACCGGCATCTTCACCGGGGCCTTCGGCCGCACCGCCGTGGCCGACCACCGGCTGCTCACCCACGTCCCCGACGGGTGGAGCTACGCCGAGGCCGCGTCCATGCCGAGCACCTTCCTGACCGCCTACTTCGCGCTCTTCCACGTGATGAAGCTCGAAAAGGGCCAGAAGATCCTCATCCACGCGGCCGCGGGCGGCGTCGGCATGGCCGCCGTCCAGCTCGCCCGCCACGTCGGCGCCGAGGTCTACGGCACCGCCAGCCCCGCCAAGTGGGCCGCGCTCGGCGAACTGGGCCTGGACGAGGCCCACCTGGCCTCCTCCCGCGACCTGGACTTCGTACCGAAGTTCCTGGAGGCCACGGGCGGCCGCGGCGTGGACGTGGTCCTCAACTCGCTCGCGCACAAGTTCGTCGACGCCTCGCTGGAACTGCTCCCCGGCGGCGGCCACTTCGTCGAGATGGGCAAGACCGACATCCGCGAGCCCGCACGGGTGGCGCAGGACCACCCCGGGGTCTCCTACCGGGCCTTCGACCTGTACGAGGCCGGGCCGGACGCGATCGGCGCGATGTTCGAGGAGGTCATGGCCCTGTTCGCGGCCGGGCACGTCCGGCTGAGCCCGGTCTCCGTCCGCGACATCCGCGACGCCCGTACGACGTTCCGCGAGATGGGCCAGGGCCGG
This sequence comes from Streptomyces sp. NPDC038213, assembly GCF_055600495.1. Lineage (NCBI taxonomy): Bacteria > Bacillati > Actinomycetota > Actinomycetes > Kitasatosporales > Streptomycetaceae > Streptomyces > Streptomyces sp. NPDC038213. Next base: position 19,721 of record NZ_JBVJYM010000023.1, on the reverse strand, counting down.
CACACCGGCAAGCTCGTCTTCGACGTGGGCGGCGGACTCGGCGGCGGCACCGTCCTGATCACCGGCGGCACCGGCGGCGTCGGCTCCGTACTGGCCCGCCACCTCGCCACCGCGCACGGGGTGAAGAGCCTGCTGCTGGCCGGCCGCCGCGGCGCCGAAGCCGACGGGGCGGCCGCACTCGCCGCCGAACTGGAGGCGGCCGGCGCCACCGTCCGCATCGCGGCCTGCGACGTCTCCGACCGGGACGCCGTGGCCGCCCTGCTCGCCCAGGCGCCCCCGCAGTACCCGGTCACGGCGGTCGTGCACGCGGCGGGCGTCCTCGCGGACGGCACCGTCGAGTCCCTGACCCCCGAGGGCCTGGACCGCGTCCTCGCCGCCAAGGCCGGCGGCGCGCTCCACCTGCACGAGCTCACCCGCGGCCTGCCGCTGTCGGCCTTCGTGCTGTTCTCGGCCCTCGCCGGCACCCTCGGCACGGCCGGACAGGCCAACTACGCCGCCGCCAACGGCTTCCTCGACGGCCTCGCCGCCGTCCGCCGGGCCGCCGGACTGCCGGGCTCCGCACTGGCCTGGGGCTGGTGGGAGGAGAGCCGCGGCATGGCCGGGGAACTGGACGGGGCCGACCTGTCCCGGCTCCGCCGGATGGGCATCGGCGCGATGCCGACCCCCGAGGCGCTGGCCCTCTTCGACGCCGCCCGCGGCAACGGCAAGCCCGTCCTGCTCCCCGCCCGGCTGGACCTCGCCGCCCTGCGCGGCGGACCCGCCGAGGAGGTCCCCCTCCTGCTGCGCGACCTCGTCGCCGACGGCCGCCCCCGCCGCAGCCGGTCCGCCGCCCCCAAGGACGGCGGGGCCGCGGGCCTGACGGCCCGGCTGGCCGCCCTGCCGCCCGCGGAGGCCGAGGAGGCCGTGGTGGAGTGGCTGCGCGAGCAGGCCGCCGTGGTCCTCGGCCACCCCTCCGGCGCCGGCATCGACGCCGACCAGGCCTTCACCCAGCTCGGCTTCGACTCGCTGACCGCCGTCGAACTGTGCAACCGGCTCTCCGCCGCCACCGGGCTGCGCCTGGCCTCCACGCTCGTCTTCAGCTACCCGACCCCGCGCGAACTGGGCGGCCACCTCGCCGGACTCCTGCGCCCCGAGGCCCCGGCGGCCGCAGCGGCACCCGCCGCCGCGGCCACCGACGAGGAGGTGCGGGAGCTGCTGCGGACCGTCTCCGTGGCGAGCCTGCGCAGCGCCGGCCTGCTGGAGCAGCTCCTCGCCTGCGCCGCCCCCGCCCCCGCGGCGGACGCGGCCCCCGCCGCCCCGGCGGAAGAACTGTCCGACCTGGACCTCGACGCGCTGCTCGACCTGGCCCTGGATGAGAAGAGGTAAGTGACATGACCAACTCCGCAGAGCAGACGGCGGAGGGAGCGGACCGGGTCCAGCGGGCACTGCGCACCCTGCTGGAGGAGCGCGACCGCCTCCGCCAGGAGAACGAGGACCTGAAGTCCGGCCGCGGCGAGCCCATCGCCGTGGTGTCCATGGCCTGCCGCTACCCCGGCGGCGTGTCCTCGCCCGAGGAGCTGTGGGACGTGGTCCGCAGCGGCCGCGACGTCGTCGACGCCTTCCCCGCGGACCGCGGCTGGCGCGACGTGTACGACCCGGACCCGGACGCCCCCGGCAGCGCGTACGTGCGCCAGGGCGGCTTCCTCGCCGACCCCGCGGGCTTCGACGCCGAGTTCTTCGGCATCAGCCCCCGCGAGGCCCTCGCCACCGACCCCCAGCAGCGGCTGCTGCTGGAGACCTCCTGGGAGGCCTTCGAACGGGCCGGCATCGTCCCCGCCGACGTCCGCGGCTCCGAGGTCGGCGTCTTCGCCGGGATCAGCTCCACCGAGTACGGCTGGCGCTTCCTGGAGTCCGGCCGCCAGGAGCTGGAGGGCTACCTGCTCTACGGCAGCTCCCTGAGCGTGGCCTCCGGGCGCGTCGCGTACGAACTGGGCCTGACCGGCCCGGCCGTGTCCGTGGACACCGCCTGCTCCTCCTCCCTGGTCACCCTCCACATGGCCGTGCAGGCGCTGCGCGCGGGGGAGTGCTCCCTCGCCCTGGCCGGCGGGGCGCTGGTGATGTCCTCGCCCGCCGCCTTCGTGGAGTTCGCCCGCCAGGGCGCCCTGTCGCCCGACGGCCGCTGCAAGGCCTTCGCGGACGGCGCCGACGGCACCGGCTGGGCCGAGGGCGTGGGCGTCCTGCTGCTGGAGCGGCTCTCCGACGCCCGCCGCAACGGGCACCCCGTGCTCGCCGTGGTCCGCGGCTCCGCCGTCAACCAGGACGGCCGCAGCAACGGCCTGACCGCCCCCAACGGGCTCGCCCAGGAGAAGGTGATCCGCAGGGCCCTGGAGAACGCCGGGGTCCGGGCCGCCGACGTGGACCTCGTCGAGGCCCACGGCACCGGCACCAGGCTGGGCGACCCCATCGAGGCCCAGGCCCTGCTGGCCACGTACGGACAGGACCGCGACCCCGCCCGGCCGCTGAGGCTGGGCTCCCTGAAGTCCAACATGGGCCACGCCCAGGCCGCCGCGGGCGTCGCCGGGGTCATCAAGACCGTCATGGCCATGCGCCACGGCCACCTGCCCAAGACCCTGCACGCGGACACCCCGTCCCCGCACGTGGACTGGTCCGCCGGGGCGGTGGAGCTGCTGTCGGAGGGCCGCGAGTGGACCCGGGGCGCCGGGCCGCGCCGGGCCGGCGTCTCCTCCTTCGGGGTCAGCGGCACCAACGCCCACGTCATCCTGGAGGAGGCCCCCGAGGCACCCGACTCCCCTGAGGCTGCGGGAGCGGCGGACGCCCCCGCGGCCGCCGTGCCCTGGATCCTGTCCGCCAAGACCCCGGCCGCCCTCCGGGCGCAGGCCGCCCGGCTGCACGCGGCCGTGGCCGCCGACCCGGCCGCCGACCCCGCCGCCATCGGCTGGTCCCTGGCCTCGGGCCGCTCCCGCTTCGAGCACCGCGCCGTGGTCGTCGGCAGCAGCCGCGGGGAACTCCTCGGCGCGCTCGACGCCCTCGGGCGCGGCGCCGAGTCCCCCGCGGTGGTCAGCGGCGCCGCGGCCGGGAAGCAGGGCGGAACGGCCTTCGTCTTCCCCGGCCAGGGCTCGCAGTGGGTCGGGATGGGCCGCGGGCTCTACGAGGCCTTCCCGGTGTTCGCCCGGAGCCTGGACGCCTGCGCGGAGGCCCTGTCCGAATGGGTGGACTGGTCCCTGACCGACGTGATCCGCGGTGCCGAGGGGGCCCCGGGCCTGGACCGGGTGGACGTGGTCCAGCCGGCCCTGTTCGCCGTGATGGTCTCCACCGCCGCGCTGTGGCGCTCCTGGGGCGTGGAGCCCACCGCCGTGATCGGCCACAGCCAGGGCGAGATCGCCGCCGCGTACGTCGCCGGCGGGCTCAGCCTGCGCGACGCCGCCAAGACCGTGGCCCTGCGCAGCAAGGCGCTGGTCGGCCTGATCGGGCACGGCACGATGGCCTCGGTCGCCGAATCCGCCGACGAGGTGGCGGAACGCATCATTCCGTGGGGTGACCGGGTGAGCATCGCCGTGGTCAACGGCCCCCGCTCGGTGGTCGTCTCCGGAGAGCCCGACGCCCTCGACGCATTCGTCGCCGAGGTGAAGTCCGAGGGCGGTCAGGCCCGCCGGATATCCGTGGAGTACGCCTCGCACTCCCACCACGTCACCCGGGTCCGCGAACAGGTCCTCGCATCCCTTTCCGACATCAGCCCGAAATCCTCCGGGCTGCCCTTCTATTCCACGCTGTACGGCGAGGTCATCGACACCGCCCGCCTCGATGCGGACTACTGGTACGAGAACCTCCGCGAAAAGGTGGTCTTCGAGACCTCCGTGCGCCGGCTGGCCGCGGACGGCTTCCGGGTGTTCATCGAGATGAGCCCGCACCCCGTGCTGACCGTCCCCGTGCAGGAGATCCTCGAGGAGGCCGAGGAGGCCGGGGCAGCGGACTCCGCGGAGGCCCTGGTCCTGTCCTCGGCCCGCCGCGACCGCAGCGAGCCGGAGGCCGTCCTCGCCTCCCTGGGCCGGTTCCACGTCCGCGGCGGATCCGTGGACTGGCAGGCCGTGTACGGCAGCCGCCGCCGGGTGGACCTGCCGACGTACGCCTTCCAGCGGCAGCGCTACTGGCTCAGCTCCGAGCACACGGCCCCCGCGGTCCCCGCCGCCGTGGCCGCGGACCCCGCCACCGGTCCCGCTGACCCCGCCGGCCCCGCCGCCGACGAGTCGTCCGTCCCGCTCGCCGAGCGGCTCAGCGCCCTGCCCGCCGAGGACGCGCAGGCCCTGGCCCTGGACCACGTGCTCGAAAAGGTCGCCGTGGTCCTCGGGCACCCGTCGAGCGCGGCCATCAACCCCGACCAGGAGTTCAAGGAGATCGGCTTCGACTCCCTGCTGTCGGTGGAGCTGAGCAAGCGGCTGAAGGCCTCCACCGGCCTGAAGCTGAAGGCCAACCTGGTGCTGCGGCACCCGTCGCCGCGGCAGATCGCCGGGCACCTCGTGTCCTCGGCGGCCGCCGGCGGCTGACCCGGCCGCACGCAGCGTCCCGCCGGCGGTCCTGTCCCGCCGGCGGGACGCCGCCTGCCCGCCGCCTGCCCGCCACCCGGGCCGCGGACCGTCCCGCCGGGCACCGACTTGTCTTGAACGGCGGATGCACCCCCTCGAAGATGGGGGTGATCTGCGAATTCTTCCGGTCCTTCCGCATTCCGCATTCCGAATTCTGGATTCCGGGCCTGTTTTCCGAGGGGTTGATCTGTGTGCGTTCGTTCGGTGCGTCGTCTGCGCATAAAGGCATGTGGCGGGCGCAGCAAATGGCTGCCGACACGCCGAACCATGCGCTGACCATGTGGGACGTGGCCGGTGAACTGGACACCGCCGCGATGGAATCCGCATTCCGCCACGTCATGGCCGAGGCGGAGGTGCTGCGCGTCACCTTCTCCGACGACGGCAGCGGCCTGCGCCTGACCCCCCGCGAGCTGGGGGACTGGCGGCCCTTCGCCCTCGACCTGAGCGGCGCGCCGGACCCCGAGCAGGCGGCCCGCGAGGCCCTCGCCGACCTGGTCCGCGAGCCCTTCGACCTGGAGAAGGACCTGCTGTTCCGGCTCGGCACGGTCACCCTCGCCGCCGACCGCTTCCTGCTCGTGATCGCCTACCACCACCTCATCTCCGACGGGTACGGGGCCGGCGGCCTGCTCTCCAAGCGCCTCGCCGAGGTGTACACCGCCCTCGTGCGCGGCGGGGCCGTGCCGGAGCTCCCGCACCCCTGGGACACGGAGTCCTTCGCCGCCGAGGCCGTCGACTACCTCGCCTCCGAGAAGTTCACCGAGGACTCCTCCTTCTGGGCCGGGTACCTCGCCGACGCCCCCGCCCCCGCCCAGGTCCCGCGCTTCGAGCTGCCCGAGTCCGTGCGCACCGCCCTCGCCGAGCCGCTGAGCAGCGCCGACCGCTGGTCCGAGGTGGCCGAGACCATCGGCATGGTGAGCCGTACGCTGACCGTCCCGCGCGCCGAGGCCGACCAGTGGACCGAGGCCGCCCAGGAGCTGGGCCTGTGGACCTCGCAGCTGGTCACCGCCGCCGCCGCGGTGTTCTTCCGGCACCGCTGCGACCGCCCGGAGTTCCTCCTGTCGCTCGCCGTCGGCAACCGCGTGGGCGTGGCCAGCCGCACCCCCGGCCTCGCCGTCAACGTGGTCCCCGTCCGCGTGGAGGTCCCGCTCGGCGCGAGCTTCGCCGAGGTCGCCGAGGCGATCTCCGAGGAGACGTACGAGATCTTCGACCACGCGGCCCTGCACTACTCCGACATCCAGCGGGCCGCGGGCACCACCCTGAGCGGCCGCGGCAGCTTCGGCACCGTCGTCAACGTGGTCGAGTTCGCGGAGCAGCTGCACTTCGGCGACGCCCCGGCCCGCTACTCCGGCGCCACCACCGGCACCTTCGAGGAGCTGTCGGTCGGCGTCTACTCCGACGGCAGCCCGGACAGCGACCTCTACATCCGCCTCGACGCCCCCGCGAACCTGTACCACCGGGCGGAGCTGCGCTTCATCGGAGAGTCCCTGATCTCCTACATCCGCGCCGCCGTGGCCTCCCCGGAGGAGCCGGTCGGCGCCCTGGACGTGCTCGCGGGCGCCGAGCGCGAGCAGCTGCTGAACTCCGCGAACGACACCGCCGCGGAGGTGCCGGAACTCTCCATTCCGGAGCTGTTCACCGCGCAGGTCCGCCGCGATCCCCAGGCCCCGGCCGTGGTCGGCGCCGGCACCGAGCTCTCGTACCGCACCCTCGACGAGCGCGCCGGCCGGCTCGCCGCCGCCCTGCGGGCCCGCGGGGCCGGACCCGGGGCCGTGGTCGCGGTGGCCCTGCCGCGCTCCGCCGAACTGGTCACCGCCCTGCTCGCCGTGGCCCGCACCGGCGCCGCCCACCTCCCGCTCGACCCCGCCCTGCCCGGCGCCTTCGCGAAGACGGCCGCCGCCGACTCCGGCGCCCGCCTGCTGATCGCGGACTCCGCCTCCGCGGCCGCCGCCTCCGCCGCCACCGGACTCGCCCCGACCCTCCTCGAGGAGCTCCTCGCCGAGGCCGGAGCGGACGCCGCAGCGGATGCCGCAGCCCCCGAACCGGCCGGTCCGCTGCCGCAGGACGGCCTCTTCGCCCTGGCCCACGGCACCGCGCCCGGCGAGGCCCCCGCCGCCGTCGCCCTGACCCACCGCAACCTGCGCCGCCTCGCCCTCGACCGCCAGTGGCGCGCCGCGGGCAGCGGCACGGTCCTGTGGCACGCGCCGGTCACCGCGGACAGCCTCGCCCTGGAGGTCTGGGTGCCCCTCCTCAACGGCGGCTGCGTGGCCGTGGCCCCTGGGGACGGGCTCACCGCCGACTCCCTGGCCGCCGCGCAGGCCGCCCACGGGGTCACCGCCGTCTGGCTGCCCGCCGCCCGCTTCGCCGCCCTGGCGGCCGAGCGCCCCGAGGCCCTCGCCGGCCTGCGCGAGGTGTGGACCGGCGGGGACCGGGTCTCCGCCGCCGCCCTGCGCCGGGTCCGCGAGACCTGCCCCGGGCTGAGCGTCGTCAACGGCCACGGCCCCGCCGAGACCGCCGTGTTCGCCGCCGCCCACCGGCTGGCCGCCGACGAGCCCGTGCACCACGCCGGCGCCGTCGGCCGCCCCCTGGACAACACCGCCGTGTACGTCCTCGGGCCGGGCCTGGCGCCCGTACCCGCCGGCGTGCCCGGGGAGCTCTACGTGGCGGGCGAGGGCGTGGCCCGCGGGTACGCCGGGCGCCCCGCGGCCACCGCCGCCCGCTTCGTCCCCTGCCCGTTCGGTCCCGCCGGATCGGTCATGTACCGCACCGGCGACCGGGTCCGCTGGGGCGCCGGGGACCGTCTGGAGTACGTCGGCGGGGCCGGCACCCGCGTCGACGTCCGCGGCACGGCCGTCGAACTGGCCGAGGTCGAGGAGCTGCTGTCCGTCCACACCGGGCTCGCGCAGTGCGCCGTCGCGGTCAGGGAGGACCCGGCCGGGCAGCAGAAGCTCGCCGCCTACGTGGTCCCCGCCGCGGGGCAGCAGGTCTCCGCCGACGAGCTGCGCCGCTTCGCCGCGGGCCTGCTGCCGGAGTCCATGGTCCCCGCGGTCTTCACCGTGCTGGACCGCCTGCCCGTCACCGCGGGCGGCCGCCTGGACCGCGCGGCGCTCCCCGAGCCCGCCTTCGAGGACGGCTCGTACAAGGCCCCGCGCAACGAGACCGAGCGGGTGCTCGCCGCGGCCTTCGCCGATGTGCTCGAACTGGACCGGGTCGGCATCGACCAGGACTTCTTCGACCTCGGAGGCAACTCCCTGCGGGCGATCCGGCTGGTCGGCCTGATCCGCTCCGAGCTGGGGCAGGAGGTGTCGATCCGCAGGCTGTTCGCCGCCCGCACCGTCATCGGCCTCTCCGACATGTGGGACGACCTGTCCCAGTCCAGCAGGCCCAGCCTGCGCCGCCGCACCAAGGCGGGCGCGGTCCTGTGACCCGCTCCCGTGACGGCCGCCCGCACTGCGGGCGGGCGGCCGTCACGGTGCGGGGATGTCCACCCCCGCGGCCCGCAGGCGGTCCTCCAGCAGCTCGTTCAGCCGGGCGGCCGCCGGGGCCTGCTCGGCCCGGTGGTGGTTGACCAGCCCGTAGCGGGTGGCCGCGTCGGGGCGGGCCCGGAACTCGGCCGGCATGGACAGCAGTTCGGGGTGCGCCAGCACCTTGGCGGCCAGCGCGGCCGCCAGCCCGGCCAGCCGCGGATCGTCCGGATCCCAGCCCTCCGCGTCCCGGCAGCGCTTCACCAGCGCCACGTACTCCGGGTCCCCGAGCTGCTGCTCCATCTGCGTCAGGAACCCGTCGAACACCTCCGGCACCAGCGCCCGGGCCAGGACCAGCGCCTCCTGCTGGAGGGCCACGTAGTCGGCGCCGAACCCGAGCTCCGCGAGCCGGTCCAGGGCCAGGCAGGCCCGCTCGGGCAGCAGCAGCCGGTCCCCGGAGGCCAGCCGGTGCAGCACCGCCCGCCGCGCGGTCAGCTCGGCGATCCGCTCGGTCAGCCGCCGCTCGATGTCGTCCAGGGCCGCGGCGAAGCGCTCGGGCCCCGCGTCCAGCAGCTCCCCGATCTCGGCCAGCGGCACCCCCGCCCCCGCCAGCGTCCGCACCTGCACCAGCCGCAGCATGTCCGAGGACCCGTAGCGCCGGTACCCGGAGCGGTCCCGCTCCGGCTCCGCCACCAGCCCGAGCCGGTGGTAGTGGCGCACGGCCTTCACCGTGACGCCCGCGAAGGCGGCCGCCTGGCCGATCGTGACTCCGTACTCCATGTGCTCAGCGGGTCCTCTGGTCGTGGGCGGCCGCGGTCTCCCGTACGGCGCGGGCGACGGCCCGGAAGTCCTTGCGCAGGACGTGGGAGTGGTTGCTCGGCACCTTCGCGCTCACCCGGATGCCGGGGTTGCGCTCCAGCACCGGATCGAGGGAGGCCCGCATCTCCTCCATCTCCTCCCTGCCGCCGCCGAGGCTGCCGCCGGTGGCCAGCACGTACCGCACCGGGCAGTCCAGCCGGTCGAGCACCGGTCCGATCTCCGCGTTGACCCGGTTGGCCTCGATGTTGACCTCCGCGTGCTGGGCGGCGGACATCCGCGCGGCCATGCCGAACGGCCGTACCAGCGGCAGCATCCAGCCCATCCGGCGGAACAGCCTGCGGATCCGCTCCTCGCCCTCCGCGCCGGTCAGCCCGTACGGGATGCCCCCGTCCACGCAGACCACGCCCACGGCGCGGCCGGGGTTCCGGGCGGCCCAGTGCACACCCAGCGCCGCACCGTACGACCAGCCGACCAGCAGCGGCCGCGCCACCCCCGTCGCCTTCAGCACCGCGTCCAGATCCCGCAGGCAGGCGTCGAAGGAGTAGTCCGCGGAGGTCCGCGAACGGCCCCGGGCCCGCTCGTCGTACATGATGTGCCGCCAGCCGCTGTCGCCGTCCGCGTCGAGGTCGGCGGCGACGGGCAGCCAGGGGCGGCGGTCGGCATAGGCGCCGTTCAGGTAGACGACGGGCCGGCCCGGGCCGCGCGTGTCGCTCAGCGACAGGCCGGTGTCCTCGAAGGGCAGCAGACCGGTCTTGGGCGAAGGACTCGAAGTGGTCGAATTCGTCATGGAACCAGCGTCCACCCTGACCTTGGGTCAGGGTCAACCCGGCCTATCGCGCCATATCGCGGATCAGGCCGCCGGGGCGAGCAGTCCCCCGGTGACGGCCGCGGCCACCCCCGCCAGGTGCTCCTGGAGGTAGAAGTGCCCGCCGGTGAACACCTTCAGCTCGTACCCGCCCGTGGTGTGCCCCTGCCAGGCCTGCGCCTCGGGGACCGTCACCATCGGGTCCGCGTCGCCGATCAGCGAGGTGATCGGGGAGCTCAGCGGCCCGCCCCCGCCCCAGCGGTACGAGCCGAGGGTCCGGTAGTCGGCGCGCAGGGCCGGCAGCACCATCTCGACCACCTCGGGGTTGTCGAGCATGGACTGGTCCGTGCCGTTCAGCTTGCGGACCTCGGCCAGCACGTCGGCGTCGGTGAAGGAGGTGCCGAAGGGGCTCGGCCGGGTCTCCGGCGCGCCCCGGCCCGAGAGGAACAGCCGCAGCGGCGCGGGCTGCCCGGTGGCGGCGAGCCGCCGGGCCGTCTCGTAGGCGACGAGCGCGCCCATGCTGTGGCCGAACAGGGCGTACGGGCGCCCCGGTTCGGCGGCCAGGTCCCGGGCCAGCTCCGCGGCCACGGCCTCGACCAGCGGGGCCAGTTCGGTGAACGGCTCCTCGCGGTAGCGGTCCTGGCGCCCCGGGTACTGCACGGAGACCACGTCCAGGTCCTCGGGCAGGGTGCGCGCCAGCTGCATGTAGGCGGTCGCGGACCCGCCCGCGTGCGGGAAGCACACGAGCCGGGGCCCGGTCCCCGCGGTCTTGGTGAAGCGCCGGAACCAGGTGGTGTTCATCGTCGGCTGTCCCTTCGTCTGCGCCGGCGGGCTCGATCCGGCAGCGGACGGGCGAAGGCCCGCCGGTGCCCTCGGGGGATGGGGGCGCCGGCGGGCGGTTCGGTGCTCCGCGGGGGGTCGCTGCCCGTCCGTACCGGAGCTGGTACCGAGCTTCGCGCCCCGCGCTCGAAGGGGGCTCGCGATGCGGTCGAGGCGGGCCCGGGGGCGGAACGGGAAGAGCGGCGGCGTACTCCGACGGGGGTTCGGAATACGCCGCCGCGTCCTGGGGGCGGGGGCTTCAGGGCTGCTGGGGCCCCGCGCCGGCTCCTACTTCGGCTCGCTCTCGAACTGCGACTTCGACCAGCGGTAGCCGAGCAGGGTGAGGGCGAGGCACCAGGCGATCGCGATCCACCAGCTGTTGCCGATCTCGGTGCCGAGGAGCAGGCCGCGCAGGGTCTCGATGGCCGGGGTGAAGGGCTGGTACTCGGCGATCGGCTGGAACCAGCCGGGCATCGAGTCGAGCGGCACGAAGGCGCTGGAGATCAGGGGCAGCAGGATCATCGGGGTGGCGGCGTTGCTCGCGGCCTCGGCGTTCGGGCTGCCGAGGCCCATGCCGACCGCGATCCAGGTGAACGCCAGGGCGAACAGCGACAGCAGGCCGAAGGCCGCGATCCACTCGACGAAGCTCGCGTCCACGGACCGGAAGCCGATGGCCACGCCGACCAGGCCGACCAGGACCACCGCCATGATCGCCTGGAGCACGCTGCCGGCCACGTGCCCGAAGAGGACGGAGCCGCGGTGGATGGCCATGGTGCGGAAGCGGGCGATGATGCCCTCGTTCATGTCGCCCGCGACGGAGACCGCGGTGCCGACCACGGTGGACCCGATGGTCATCAGCAGGATGCCGGGGACGATGTACGCGATGTACGCGTCCCGGTCCGCGGCGCCGCCCAGGCCCGCGCCCATCGCGTCTCCGAAGATGTAGACGAAGAGCAGGAGCAGCATGATCGGGGTGAGGAGCAGGTTCAGCGTCAGCGACGGGTAGCGGCGCGCGTGCAGCAGGTTGCGGCGCAGCATGGTCGCCGAGTCGCGTACGGCGAGGGAGAGGGAGCTCATCGGACAGCCTCCTTGGACTGGGCGGGGGTCGGAACGTCGCTGCCGGTCAGGGCGAAGAAGACGTCGTCGAGGTCGGGGGTGTGCACGGTGAGCTCGTCCGCCTCGATGCCGGCGGACTCCAGCCGGTCGAGGATGGCGCGCAGGTCGCGCTGGCTGCCGCCGCTGAGGATCTGCAGGGACAGGGCCTCGTCGTCGCGGGTGGCGTCGCCGAGCGCGAGGGCGGCGAAGTTGTAGGCCGCGGGGTCGGAGAAGCGGAGGCGGACGTGCCCGCCGGGGATGAGCCGCTTGAGCTCCTCGGCGCTGCCCTCGGCGACGATCCGGCCGTTGTTGAGGACGGCGATGCGGTCGGCGAGCTCGTCGGCCTCCTCCAGGTACTGGGTGGTGAGGAAGACGGTGACGCCGCCGTTGACCAGCTCCCTGATGATCTGCCACATGTTGTGGCGGGAGCGGGGGTCGAGGCCGGTGGTGGGCTCGTCCAGGAAGATGATCCGGGGGCTGCCGACCAGGGTCATGGCGATGTCGAGGCGCCGCTTCATGCCGCCGGAGTAGGTGGAGGCGGGCTTCTGGGCGGCCTCGACGAGGTCGAAGCGCTCCAGGAGTTCGGCGGTGACCCGCTTGCCCTCCTCCTTGGAGAGGTGGTGCAGGTCGGCCATGAGGAGCATGTTCTCCTCGCCGGTGATCAGACCGTCGACGGCGGAGAACTGGCCGGTGACGCCGATGGCGGCGCGGACGGCCTGGGCCTCGGAGGCCAGGTCGTGCCCGCCGACGGCGGCGGTGCCGCCGTCGGCCGAGATCAGGGTGGAGAGGATCTTCACGGCGGTGGTCTTGCCGGCGCCGTTCTGGCCGAGCAGGGAGAAGATCGTGCCCTCGGCGACGTTGAGGTCGACCCCGTCGAGTACGAGCTTGTCGCCGTACGACTTGCGCAGCCCGTTCGCCGCGATGGCCAGGTTGGTCATGATGGGTGCTCCTTCAGGGGGCTGCGGTGTCAGAGGCTGCGGGCGGTGATGTCGCCGTACGCGGTGGTCGCGTGGATGCTCAGCGCGGCGGCGGGGCCGTCGGCGTTGTGGAGCGAGTTGCTGATCCGGCCGTAGGTGGTGCCGGCGTCGAGGGAGGCGGAGACCCCGCGGGCGGCGCCGACCGAGATCTCGCCGTGCTGGGTGCTCAGGCTGACCCTGCCGCTGACTGCCTCGGCGATCTCCAGGCTGCCGCGCTGGGTGGTGATCTCCGCGGAACCGGCCAGCCGGCCGACGTAGACGGTGCCGTCCTGGAGGGTCAGGCGGGCGCTCTCGGCCTCGTCGATCTTGACCGTGGCCTGCGCGCCCTCGAAGGAGACCTCGCCCAGGCGCCCGACCCCGCGGATGTCGGCGGCGGCGGCCCTGGCCTCCACCCGGGAGCCGGCGGGCAGCTGGACGGTGACCTCCACCGAGCCGGAGCTGCCGAGCGCCCGGTGCTCCGCGGGCCCGCCCTCGATGCGCAGGACCCCGTCGGCGAAGGAGACCGAGGTCTCCTCGGCGGCCTTGGCGTCGCGGCTCTTCGAGGGGTCCGCGGGCCGGACCTCGACGGCGGTGTCGGCCCGGTCGGCGGCGATCAGGTGGATCCGGCCGGCGGCGATGTCGAGGACGGCCGCGACCGGGTTGGGGGTGTCGAAGTTCATGGTGCTCTCCTTCATCCGCATCGCGGGCCGCTTGCGCCGCCCGTCGTTTCCGATGGGTGAAACACTACGTTGCTTTCTAGATGCTGACAACAGATTCGTTGCGCAGAATCTAAGAAATACCAGGTCAGGCGATTGCAATCATTGCAATGGTCTCGAATCTAACGCAATGATGCCGAGGGGGTGCGTTGCAATGAACTGGAGGTGAACGCTATACTGGAGATCCACTGCCACAGCGAAGGAGACCCCGATGCCGGGAGGCAGACTCACCCAGCAGGAACGCCAGCAGATCGCGCTGGGTCTGGCCGACGGCCTCGCCTACGCGGAGATCGCCCGACGCCTCGACCGCCCCACCTCGACGATCACCCGCGAGGTGATGCGCAACGGCGGCCCCACCTCCTACCGGGCCGACCTCGCCCACCGGGCCACCGAGCACCGCGCCCACCGCCGCAAGCAGACCGCCCCCCGGACCCCGGGGAGCGCCCCGCAGCAGCACGGCCGCGACGCCGAGGCGGTCGCCGAGTACGAGGAGACCTTCACCACCGTCCTCATGGCCTCCGGGCTGCCGAAGATGATGTCCCGGGTGCTGGTCTGCCTCTACACCACCGACGAGGGCAGCCTCACCGCCGCCGAGCTGGTCCAGCGCCTCCAGGTCAGCCCGGCCTCGATCTCCAAGGCCGTCGCGTTCCTGGAGACCCAGGGGCTGGTCCGCCGGGAGCGGGACGAGCGGCGGCGCGAGCGCTACCTCGTCGACGACGACGTCTGGTACCAGTCGATGATGGCCAGCGCCCGGGCCTCCGCACAGCTCGTGGAGATCGCCCGCCAGGGCGTCGGCATCCTCGGCCCCGCCACCCACGCCGGTGTGCGCCTGGAGAACATCGCCCGCTTCGTGGACTTCGTCACCGAGAGCATCACCCGCGCCGCCGAACAGGCCCGCGAAGTCCTGCACACGGGGCCGGAGTCCGAGGAGGACGAAGGCGAGGAGCAGCAGGAGGAAGGCGCCACCGCCTGAGCGGCGGCCCGGGCGGCCTCCCCCCGCGGCGCACGCGCGCCGCGGGCGAAGGCCCCCGGGGCCGGCCGGTTCAGTGGATCAGCTCGCGCTCGCGCTCGGCCGCCGGCGGCGGGGAGGCGGGCAGCCGGCCCAGCTTCTCGCCCTCGACGTCCACGTTCGGCAGCACCTTGTCGAGCCAGCCCGGCAGCCACCAGGCCGACTTGCCGAGCAGTGCGAACAGCGCCGGGATGATCGCCATGCGGACCACGAAGGCGTCGAAGAGCACCGCGGCCGCCAGGGCGAAGCCCATCATCTTGATCAGGTCGTGCTGCTCGGTGATGAACCCGGAGAACACGCTGATCATGATGATCGCGGCGGCCGTGACCACCCGCCCGCTGTAGCGGAAGCCGGTGACGACCGCCTCGCCCGGGTCGGCCCCGTGGACGTACGCCTCGCGCATCCGGCTGACGAGGAACACCTCGTAGTCCATGGCCAGTCCGAAGACCACGCCGATCATCAGGATCGGCATGGTGCTCATGATCGGACCGGGCTGGTCCACGCCGAACAGGTCCGCGAGGTGGCCCTTCTGGAAGACCGCCACGACCGCGCCGATCGCCGCGCCCACCGACAGCAGGAAGCCCAGGGCCGCCTTGAACGGGACGAGAACGGACCGGAAGACCACCATCAGCAGCAGGAACGCCAGGCCCACGACCAGGGCGAGGTAGGGCAGCAGCGCCTCGTCCAGGGTGCGGGAGAAGTCGATGAACAGCGCGGTCTGGCCGGTCACGAGGATCTCCGAGGA
This sequence comes from Streptomyces sp. NPDC038213, assembly GCF_055600495.1. NCBI lineage: Bacteria > Bacillati > Actinomycetota > Actinomycetes > Kitasatosporales > Streptomycetaceae > Streptomyces > Streptomyces sp. NPDC038213. The sequence continues at coordinate 4,716 of NZ_JBVJYM010000023.1, read as the reverse complement.
GGTCTGCTCCTCCAGCCCGCCGGCCAGTTCGCGCAGGGCGCGCACCAGGTCCTCGGTGGCCGACTCGGTGGGACCGCTGGAGGGGACCACGCTGAGGATGGCGGTGTCGCCGGCCTCGTTGGCCACCGGCGGGGACACCGAGACCACGCCCTCCTGCTTCGCCAGCTCCGCCCCGACCGTCTTGCCCGCCTCGGCCGCCTTCTCGGCCTCGACGGTGACCGTCAGCGGGCCGTTGAAGCCGTCCCCGAAGGAGGCCGACAGCATGTCGTACGCCTTGCGCTGGGTGGTCTCGGGGGCCATCGTGCCCTCGCCGGGCAGGCCCAGCTCCAGGTCGGCCGCGGGCAGCGCCACGGCGCCGAGGCCGAGTACGCCGACCAGCAGCACCGCGACCGGGCGGCGCAGTACGAACGCGGCCCAGCGGGCGCCCAGGTTGGGCTTCCCGGGGTCCGTCGCCCTGGCGGGCCTGCCCGCCTGCTTGGCGGCCCGGGCGGCGAGCTTCGCCTCCCGCTTGGCGGCCCTGCGCTCCTGGCGCGCGTTCTTCGGCGCGACCGGGTACGAGGCCCGCTCGCGGCGGCGCAGCACCTTCACCGGCGCGAAGCCGAGCAGTGCGGGGACGAGCGAGACCGCGATGAGGACCGCCACGACCACGGCGCCCGCGGCGGCCAGGCCCATCTTGGTCAGCATCGGGATGTTCACCACGCTCAGACCCGCGAGCGCGACGATGACGGTGAGTCCGGCGAAGACCACCGCGGAGCCCGCGGTGCCCACCGCGCGGCCCGCGGCCTCCTCATGGGAGTGGCCCTCGACCAGCTCCGCGCGGTAGCGGGAGACGATGAAGAGGGCGTAGTCGATGCCGACGGCCAGGCCCAGCATCATGGCGAGGTTGGACGTGGCGGCGGACAGGCCGAAGGTGGCGCTGACCGCGGTGATGGCGCTGATACCGGTGCCGACGCCGATCAGGGCGGTCAGCAGGGGCATCCCCGCGGCGATCATGGAGCCGAAGGTCATGACGAGGACCACGGCGGAGATCAGCAGGCCGATCTTCTCGCCGGTGCCGTTCATGGACACGTCGACCTTGACCGCGTCACCGCCGGCCTCCACGGTCAGGCCCGCGGCCCGGCCGTCCTTGAGGACCTTGTCGAGGGCGTCGTGCTGCTTGTCCGTCAGCTTGAGCGCCGCCACCTTGTACGTGGCCACGGCGTAGGCGGTGGTCCCGTCCTTGCTGACCGCCCCGGAGGTGAACGGGTCGGTGACCCGGGTGACGTCCGGGACCCTGCCCAGCTTCCCGACGAGTGCGGCCACCGCGGCCTTGTTGTCGGCGGAGGTGACCTGCTCCCCCTTGGGCGCGCGCACGACGACGCGGGCGCTGGCCCCGTCGACGCTCGCGGCCGGGAACTTCTCCTCCAGGAGGTCGAAGGCCTTCTGCGATTCGGTGCCGGGCATGGAGAAGGTGTCGGCCGGGGGCGCGGGGGCCGCGCCGGCCGCGGCGCCCGCCCCCAGGAAGACGAACAGCCACAGCAGAGCTGTCAAGCCGCGCCTTCGGAACGCGAAGCGGCCCAGCTTATGGAGGAACGTTGCCACGGTGGGGGACTCCCGTCAGGATCAAATAGCAACAAGACCCGGGGAGGTTAACAAACCGCTTATGCGGTTTATTGTGAACCCGACGCTTCTCCGCCACCCCACAGGAGTCCTGGGGTGCGGCGGAACCAGGCACCGCTCAACCGGGTCGCATGCACCCCTCCCCGGTCCCGACCGTGGTCGCGCGCGCGGCGCGCCCCCGTACGGACCGGAAAAACGGCACGCCACAAGCGTGGCGTGCCGTACTGGAGTACTCCTGGAGTCCCGGTGGTCCGGCGGGGGCCGGGTCGGAGCCGCGGTGGGGCGGGGGTGGGGGAGTGCTCGGCCGACGGTCGAAAAGCGGACGTCCCGCCCTGGCTGAACCCTCGACAACTTGGCCAAAACCAAACCGGTCCCCCTGTTTCTTTGACCTCTCTGGCGCCATAGGGCCCACCCGGCCCGACTGACTCGCCTACCCCAGCAGCCTCAACGCCCCCTGCCGCCCCCTCTGCTGCGGCCGTCCGCGGGGGCGGCAGCCGGAGCGCAACCGTCCGCCGCCACCCGGCGTGTCCATGATCGGAACCGGCCCGCGAAGAAGGAGCGCCATGCGCCGCCGTACCCTCGCCGCCGCCCTCACCGGGGCGGCCGCCCTCGCTGCCGCCGCCGCGCTCCTGCTCCCCGCCGCCGGGGACGGCCGCGGCGGGGACGGGCGTGACGGGGACGGCCGCAGCAAGGCCGGGCTGTCCGAGGCGGACGTCCGCGGCCTGGTCCGGATCGGGGACGCGTACCTCCAGCAGCGCGCCGACGCCGTCACCGCGACCGGCGTCCCGCCGGGTCCGGTCACCGGGGTCGCCCCGCCCCTCGCGGCCCTGCTGGCCGGGGAGTTCGCGGACCTGGCCGAGTCCGGCCGCGCCCTGCGCGCCGCCGGGCACGGCTTCAGCCGCGCCGAGGTCACCGTCACCGCGGCGGGCCCGGGGTCCGGGTCCGGGTCCGGCCGGGCCGTCCTGCGGGTCACCGAGCACACCCGGCTGTCCCACGAGGACGCCGGGGGCGGCGCGCCGCCGCACACGGAGTACGAACTGCCCCACACCCTCGTCTTCACCCGCACCCCGGCCGGCCGCTGGCAGCTCGCGGAGGACCGCCCGGACCTGGCCGACCCCGTACCGCCCACCTGGGCCCGGCTGCCGTAGCGGGTGCACCGCGCACCGCGGACCCGCCGGGATCCGCAGGTGACGGCCTACCGGGCCGCGACGGAGGCGGCGCCGTCCACGGCCGCGCTGGCGCCGAAGGCCTTGACGGCCTGGTAGTAGGTCCAGGCAGTGGAGTCGCAGGAGGTCTTCTTCAGCCCCGAGTACGCCGAGCACACCCGCTTGAGGTCGGTGTAGAAGGCGTCGTCCAGGCGGGCCTTGTTGGCGGCGAAGGAGCCGGCCGCCTTGTAGTTGCGGTAGCCGAAGTCGTGCCGGGCGCAGGAGTTCTGGAACGGGAAGCCGAAGGGGTTGTCCGGCGAGGTCGTGCAGTAGTCCGTCGACCAGTCGAACCCGTACGCCGACCAGGCCCCCTGGTCGCCGCGCGCCGCCGACCAGGCGTTGTAGCTCGCCGCGCCTCCTCGACTCCGGCGACGGCGCGGGCGTCGGGTACCTCCTCAAGGACCGTGTGGGCCAGGACGCGAACGCGAAGTCCTGGGCCTGGTAGCCGAAGGCAAGTCCAACGCAGCCTTCGCCCGCCAACTGGTCGTCTCCGAAGCCGCAGTAGGCAACACATCGGCTCGATCCTCACCAAACTGGACCTCCCCCCAGCCGACCACACCCACCGCCGAGTCTGGGCAGTCCTCGCCTACCTCCGCTCCTGACCCCCGAGGCCACCGCGCGAGCCTCCGGCTACCAGTCGCCCAACGCCCGCGCGGTCAACCGCCGGCCAATGAGCGACGAGAGCGACGCGGTCGCCCCATGTGCCACGGCCCAGAGCTTATCCGCCATCAAATATGAAGCACCTGTCCATGTATTCGTTGCGCTGTTCGGGTCATGAACTGCTTCTGTGGAGTTTCTTGCTCCATACCTGGGGGAGGATGGGCGCGTGCTGCCGGCAATGTGCGGGTGGCTGTGAGGTCAAGGGATTTAGGTCATGGCTCAGGGCAGTGTGAAGTGGTTCAACGGCGAGAAGGGGTTCGGGTTCATCGAGCAGGACGGTGGTGGTCCTGACGTGTTCGTGCACTACTCGGAGATCCAGGGCAACGGTTACAAGAGCCTTGACGAGGGGCAGCGCGTCGAGTTCGAGATCGGACAAGGCCAGAAGGGCCCCCAGGCTCAGCAGGTCCGCGCGATCTAACCGCGGCGGCTGCCGACTGGGCCTGCCTGCGGGCCCAGCCGGCTCCCCTGGTCCCGCAGCGCGAAGGGAACCCTGAACTTCATCCGGGCCGGCGTGAGATGCAAGTCCTCGAGCGCTTAGCGCTGAGCAGACCTTCTTTGGCTGCAGCGAGTCGGAAACCCCCAGCCCGAAGGGATCGCCTTGGGCCGGCCAAGCGGGCCCAAGTACCGCGCGTTCCGCGCGCGGTCACACTTACAAGCGCTAAGCGAAGCGGAAGCTACCCGGGCCCGAAGGGCCGCGGTTTCACTCTTCAGCGCGCGCGCTGAAGAAACCCTTTGGGCTGAAGCGAAGCGGAAGCCCCGGGCCCGAAGGGGCCCGCTTTGGGGGCGCGCTGCGCCCCCAAAGACGGCGAGCGCAGCGAGCCGTCCTCGCTCTTCAGCGCGTAGCGCTGAAGAGGGCTGAAGCGGAGCGAAAGCCTCGAGGCCCCCGCAGGGGGCCTCGCTTTGCGCTGAAGCGAAGCGGAAGCGTTCGAGCCCCGAAGGGGCTCGCTTTGGGGCCGCTTCGCGGCCCCAAAGACCGCGCGCGCTGCGCGCGGCTTCGCTCTTCAGCGCGCAGCGCTGAAGAAGCCCTTGGGCTGTAGCGAAGCGGAAGCCTCCGAGCCCCGAAGGGGCTCGCTTTGGGGGCGCGAAGCGCCCCCAAAGACGGCGAGCGCAGCGAGCCGTCCCCGCTCTTCAGCGCGCAGCGCTGAAGGACCCGGCCCAAAGGGCCGGCCCCAGCTCGGCGAAGCCGAGCCCCCGAGCGCAGCGAAGGGGTTCCCTCCTCCACGCGCAGCGTGGAGGGACCCGCTCCGCGGGG
>NZ_JBVJYM010000022.1:0-132107 GCF_055600495.1 Streptomyces sp. NPDC038213 | reverse complement strand
ACGCCCGGTTACATTTCGAACCCGGAAGCTAAGCCTTTCAGCGCCGATGGTACTGCAGGGGGGACCCTGTGGGAGAGTAGGACGCCGCCGAACAACCCGCCCTTTTAGCTCAGTCGGTAGAGCGTCTCCATGGTAAGGAGAAGGTCAACGGTTCGATTCCGTTAAAGGGCTCAACAAGAAAAGGCCCCCGCCATCTGGCGGGGGCCTTTTTGCGTTTACGGGCTTCTTGGCCGGTGTCGGCCCCGCCGCACGGATGCGGCGGGGCCGGGCCGGTCAGTCGCCCCGGCGGGGTTCGGGGATGCGGAAGGCGAGGATGGCCATATCGTCCGAAGCCGGTTCCGCGGCGAAGCGTTCCACCGCGCGCAGGACCCGGGCCGCTACGGCGCCCGCCGTCAGACCCGTACAACCCGTCAGGACCTCGGCCAGGCCGTCGTCGCCGAGCATGCGGGAGCCCTCGCGGCGCTCCGTGACCCCGTCCGTGACGCACAGCAGGACGTCGCCCGGGTCCAGGGTGACGGTCTGCTCGTGCAGGTCGAGCTCCTCGATCACGCCGAGGAGCGGTTGGGGTTCCGCGGCCGGCTCCACCGTGCCGTCCTGGCGCAGGCGCAGCGGCAGCGGGTGCCCCGCGCAGACCAGCTTCAGGCTGGCCCCGCCGTCCGGCTGCGGGCTGAGCTCCCCGTACAGGAGGGTCAGGAAGCGGCTGCGGGCGCCCTCGTCGAGGATGGCGGCGTTCAGGCGCTCCAGGACGGCCGGGCCGCCGAAGCCCTCCCGGGCCAGCAGGCGCAGGGCGTGCCGGGCCAGGCCCGTGACGGCGGCGGCCTCCGGGCCCGTACCGCAAACGTCGCCGATGGCGAAGCCGTAGGCGCCGTCGCGGATCGGGAAGACGTCGTAGAAGTCCCCGCCGACCTCGTTGCCCTCGCCGGCGGCGCGGTAGATGACCTCGACCTCGACCCCGGGGATGGCGGGGGCGCTGGGCGGCAGCAGGCTGCGCTGGAGGGAGCGGCTGATCGCCATGCGCTCCGAGTACAGGCGCGCGTTGTCCAGCGCCAGGGCGGCGCGGCGGGACAGGTCCTCGGCCAGCTCCACGATCTCCTGGCGGAAGTGCTCCTCGGCGGGCTTGCCGAGGGTCAGCATGCCGATGACCCGGTTGCGGGCCATCAGGGGCAGGACCACGGTCTCGCCGCTGACGGCGGCGGCCGTCGCCGCGGAGGTGCGGACGCCGCCCGGGCGCAGGGTGGCCGGCGGGCCCGTGGGGCGGGCGGCTTCCGCCGGGGCCGTCCAGGGGCGGGCACCCGGGGTGTTCAGGGGCTCGGGCGGCGGGATGCGGGTCAGCAGGGCCTTCAGGCCGTCGATGCGGTCCTCGTCCTCGTGGAGCACGTACGCGAGGTGCGGTTCGGAGGCCGGGTCGGCGATCGTGTACACGGCGCACCAGGTCGCCAGGGTGGGGACCGTCATCTGGGCCATCAGGGCCAGGGTCTGGTCCCGGTCGAGGGTGCCGGCCAGCAGGTCGGAGGCCTCGACGAGGAAGGACAGGGAGCCGCGGCGCAGCCGCTCCAGCTCGCCGAGGCGGGCCGATTCCACGGCCAGGGCGATCCGGTCGGCGGCGAACTGCAGGCGCAGGGCCTCCTCGTTGGAGTAGCGGCCCGGGATCTCGGCCGCGACGCCGAGGGAGCCCGTGAGGCGGCCCTCGACCTTGAGGGGGACGGTCACCACCGAGCGCATGCCCGTACCGGTCAGCAGGGGGACGGCGCCGGGGACGGCGAGGAGGTCGTCGTGGACGGCGGGCATCCGGGCGGAGCCGTAGCGGGCCGTGCCCGCCTCGACGGGGACGCGGGCGAAGCGCTGGCGGGTGGAGGCCAGGCCCGTGGTGGCGCGTACCTCCAGCTCCGTCTCGTCGTCGGTGGCCAGCAGGAGGAAGGCGGAGTCGGCGTCGAGCATGTCGCGGGCCCGCTCGACGGTGCGCTGGAGCAGTCCGTCCAGGTCGTCGGGGGCCGGGGAGCCGATGAACACCTCGAAGGGGTCGGCCGTGCGGGTCTCGGAGAGCTGGGCCGGGTCGGCGGCGCCGACGGTGCGGGCCGGGGTCTGGAGGACCGCGCGCTCCCGGTCGTGGACGAGCAGGCAGACCGTGGAGGCGGCGCCCTCGGAGTCCCGGACCCGCAGGTGGGAGGCGTACACGGGGATCGTGCGGCCGTCGGCGCAGCGGATGCCGTAGCTGCCCTCCCAGCGGGACAGGCGCAGGGCCTCGGCGAGGCCGGTGCCGGTGCCCGGGGTGTGGGGCCAGGCGGCCAGGTCGCCGAGGGGGCGGCCGACGCACTTGCCGGCGGGGTAGCCGAAGAGCTGCTCGGCATCCTCGCTCCACGAGGTGACCGTGCCGGAGTCGTCGACCTGGAGGACGGCGACGCGGACCCGGGACTCGGCGCGGGGGAGCTGGTGGTCCGGGACGGCCGGGCCGGCGTACCGGGTGCCTACGGGGCGGGCCGGCAGGTCGAGCTGGAACCAGACGTGCTTGCGGGCCGGGGCGTAGTCCACCCCCCAGCGGGTGGCGATGGCGGCGCAGAGCATCAGTCCGCGGCCGCTCTCCTGCTCGGGGTCGGGGCAGCCGCGCTCCGGGTGCTGGAGCGGTACCTCGCGCTCCGGGTAGCGGTCGGCGACCTCGACGCGGATGCCCTCCGCCGCGCGCAGGCACAGGACCTCGGCGGCCGTGCCGGCGTGGATGACGGCGTTGGTGACGAGTTCGCTGGTCAGGACCACGGCGTCGTCGACGATATCGGCGAAGCCCCAGCCCTGGAGGGTGTCGCGGACGAAGGCGCGGGCACCGGCGACCGAACGCGGGACAGGGTCGAAGGTGGCAGCCGCCCGGGCCGTGATCACAGGACTCCTCTGTCGTGTTGCGAAGCCCGGCTCGGCCATCGGACACCCCTCCGGCGCCCGGTGTCGCCTCGTCCCCGCCCCTGCCGGGCGGACCGGGGCGGCTGGACAGTCGGAGGCCAGGGTACTTACCTTCGCGGTCGGTACGGGCGCGGTCTGCGGGGATTCCACCCGCAGGTGCCGGTCTTGCACGAAGGTGCCGAAGTGTTATGGCCGCGTTCAACCATGGTGAAACACTGGGAAGGCTTGGCAAGAGGAGCCCGGGCAGTGGGGTCGACCCTTTCGGGAGGGACACGGTGGAGTCTGGCGTAGGCACGCGCAGGGCAGGTGCGCGCGTGAAGGGCGGACGGCCCCGTAGAGGCGGCACGACGGAAGTGGACACGGCGGCGCTGAACCGGCTGCTGACCGCTCTCGCGTCCATGCGGGACGGAAACTTCCGCAAGCGGCTGACGGTGTCCGGCGAAGGCGTGATGGCGGAGATCGCCGCCGTCTACAACGAGGTCGCGGACCGGAACCTGCACCTGACGGGGGAGCTGTCCCGGGTCAGGCGGACGGTCGGCCGGGAGGGCAAGCTCAGCGAGCGGCTGGAGACGGGGGCCTGCGAGGGCTCCTGGGCGGCGGCGATCGACGCGTCGAACGCCCTCGTGGACGATCTGGCCCGGCCGGTCTCGGAGGTCGGCCGGGTGCTGTCGGCGGTGGCCGAGGGCGACCTGGACCAGCGGATGGACCTGCGGACCCAGTCCGGGGACGGGGCCGGGCACCCGCTGCGCGGGGAGTTCCTGAAGGTCGGCCGTACGGTCAACAACCTCGTGGACCAGCTGTCGGCGTTCACCGACGAGGTGACGCGGGTGGCCATCGAGGTCGGTACGGAGGGCAAGCTCGGCGGGCAGGCGCAGGTGCGCGGCATGTCGGGCTCGTGGAAGGACCTGACGGACTCCGTCAACACGATGGCGTACCGGCTCACCGCCCAGGTGCGTGACATCGCGCTGGTGACGACGGCGGTGGCGAAGGGCGACCTGTCGCGCAAGGTCACGGTGCACGTGGCCGGCGAGATGCTCCAGCTGAAGAACACCGTGAACACGATGGTGGACCAGCTGTCGTCGTTCTCGTCCGAGGTGACCCGGGTGGCCCGCGAGGTGGGTACCGAGGGGGAGCTCGGCGGGCAGGCCCAGGTGCCGGGTGTGGCCGGGGTGTGGAAGGACCTGACGGACTCCGTCAACACGATGGCGGGGAACCTGACCGCGCAGGTGCGGGGGATCGCGCAGGTCACCACGGCGGTGGCGAACGGCGACCTGTCGCAGAAGGTCACGGTCAGCGCGCGGGGCGAAGTGGCCCAGCTGGCCGAAACGATCAACCAGATGACCGAGACGCTGCGGACGTTCGCGGACGAGGTCACGCGGGTGGCGAGCGAGGTCGGGGCGAAGGGCCTGCTCGGCGGTCAGGCGCAGGTGCCGGGTGCGGCGGGTACGTGGAAGGACCTCACCGACTCGGTGAACACGGTCTTCCGGAACCTGACCACGCAGGTGCGCGATATCGCGCAGGTGACCACGGCCGTGGCGAACGGCGACCTCTCGCAGAAGGTCACGGTCGACGTGGCAGGCGAGATGCTGGAGCTGAAGAACACCGTCAACACGATGGTGGACCAGCTCCTCTCCTTCTCCTCCGAGGTGACCCGGGTGGCCCGGGAGGTCGGGGCCGAGGGCGAGCTCGGCGGTCAGGCGCAGGTGCCGGGTGCCGCGGGTACGTGGAAGGACCTCACCGACTCGGTGAACACGGCCTTCCGGAACCTGACGGGGCAGGTGCGCAATATCGCGCAGGTGACGACCGCGGTGGCGAACGGCGACCTCTCGCAGAAGGTCACCGTGGACGTCTCCGGCGAGATGCTCCAGCTGAAGAACACCGTGAACACCATGGTGGACCAGCTGTCCTCCTTCGCCGACCAGGTGACGCGGATGGCGCGGGACGTGGGTACGGAGGGCCGGCTCGGCGGGCAGGCGCGCGTGGAGGGGGTCTCCGGTACCTGGAAGGAGCTGACGGACTCCGTCAACTTCATGGCGGGGAACCTGACCTCGCAGGTGCGCCAGATCGCGCAGGTGACCACGGCGGTGGCGCGGGGCGACCTCTCGCAGAAGATCGACGTGGACGCGCGCGGGGAGATCCTGGAGCTGAAGAACACCATCAACACGATGGTCGACCAGCTCTCCGCCTTCGCGGAGCAGGTGACCCGGGTGGCCCGCGAGGTGGGCACCGACGGGCGGCTGGGCGGCCAGGCGCAGGTGCCGGGCGTGGCCGGCGTGTGGCGGGACCTCACGGACTCCGTGAACGGCATGGCGGGGAACCTGACCTCGCAGGTGCGCAACATCGCCCAGGTCGCCACGGCGGTGGCGCGGGGCGACCTGTCGCAGAAGATCGACGTGGACGCGCGCGGGGAGATCCTGGAGCTGAAGAACACCATCAACACGATGGTGGACCAGCTGTCCTCGTTCGCGGAGCAGGTGACCCGGGTGGCCCGCGAGGTGGGTACGGAGGGGATCCTCGGCGGGCAGGCGGAGGTGAAGGGGGTCTCGGGCACCTGGAAGGACCTCACGCAGTCCGTCAACTTCATGGCGAACAACCTGACTTCGCAGGTGCGCAACATCGCCGAGGTGACCACCGCGGTGGCCATGGGCGACCTGTCGAAGAAGATCACCGTCGATGCGAAGGGCGAGATCCTCGAGCTGGTCACCACCGTCAACACGATGGTGGACCAGCTGTCCTCGTTCGCGGAGCAGGTGACCCGGGTGGCCCGCGAGGTGGGCTCCGAGGGTCAGCTCGGCGGCCAGGCGCGGGTGCGCGGGGTCACGGGCATCTGGAAGGACCTCACCGACAACGTCAACCTGATGGCCAACAACCTGACCCTGCAGGTGCGCAACATCTCGCAGGTCTCGGCGGCGGTGGCCAACGGCGACCTGACGAAGAAGGTGACGGTGGAGGCCCGCGGCGAGGTCGCGCAGCTCGCCGACACCGTGAACACGATGGTGACGACCCTGTCTTCCTTCGCGGACGAGGTGACCCGGGTGGCCCGCGAGGTGGGCACCGAGGGGCGCCTCGGCGGCCAGGCGCACGTGCCGGGGGTCTCGGGCACGTGGAAGGACCTCACCGAGTCGGTGAACTCGATGGCGTCCAACCTGACCGGACAGGTCCGGCAGATCGCCATGGTCACCACCGCCATCGCCAAGGGCGATATGACCAAGAAGATCGACATCGACGCCCGGGGCGAGATCCTGGAGCTGAAGACCACGATCAACACGATGGTCGACCAGCTGTCCTCCTTCGCGGACCAGGTGATCCGCGTGGCCCGCGAGGTGGGTACGGAGGGCATCCTCGGCGGCCAGGCGCGGGTGCGGGACGTGGACGGCACCTGGCGCGACCTGACGGAGTCCGTGAACGAGATGGCCGGGAACCTCACCCGGCAGGTGCGCGCGATCGCGGCCGTGGCGACCGCGGTGACCCGCGGAGACCTCAACCTGAAGATCGACGTGGACGCGGCGGGCGAGATCCAGGTCCTCCAGGACAACATCAACACGATGATCGCGAACCTGCGCGACACCACCCTGGCCAACAAGGAGCAGGACTGGCTGAAGGGCAACCTGGCCCGGATCTCCGGCCTGATGCAGGGCCGCCGGGACCTGGACGACGTGGCCGGGCTGATCATGAGCGAGCTCACGCCGGTGGTCTCGGCCCAGCACGGCGTGTTCTTCCTGGTCCAGCCGGCGGGCGGCGGGGAGCCGGCCGCGGAGGCCGGTTCGGACGGCCCGTACGAGCTGCGGATGCGCGGCAGCTACGCGTACGCGGGCAGTGCGATGCCGACCTCGTTCCGGCCGGGTGAGGGGCTGATCGGGACGGTCGCGGAGGAGAAGCGGACGATCCTGGTCGAGAACACCCCGCCCGGGTACCTGAAGATCTCCTCGGGGCTGGGCGAGGCGCCCCCGGCGCACGTGATCGTGCTCCCGGTGCTCTTCGAGGGCTCGGTGCTGGGCGTGATCGAGCTGGCGTCGTTCCAGCCGTTCACCCAGATCCAGAAGGACTTCCTGAGCCAGATCGCCGAGATGATCGGTACGAGCGTCAACACGATCAGCGTCAACTCCAAGACGGAGGTGCTGCTCAAGCAGTCGCAGGAGATGACCGAGCAGCTGCGGGAGCGCTCCGACGAGCTGGAGAACCGGCAGAAGGCCCTCCAGGCGGCCAACGCCGAACTGGAGGAGAAGGCCGAGCTGCTGGCCCAGCAGAACCGCGACATCGAGGTGAAGAACACCGAGATCGAGGAGGCGCGGCAGGTGCTGGAGGAGCGGGCCGAGCAGCTCGCCGTCTCGATGCGCTACAAGTCCGAGTTCCTCGCGAACATGTCGCACGAGCTGCGGACCCCGCTCAACTCCCTGCTGATCCTCGCGAAGCTGCTCGCCGACAACGCCGACTCCAACCTCTCGCCGAAGCAGGTGGAGTTCGCCGAGACCATCCACGGGGCCGGCTCCGACCTGCTCCAGCTGATCAACGACATCCTGGACCTGTCGAAGGTCGAGGCGGGCAAGATGGACGTGAGCCCCACCCGGATCGCGCTGGTGCAGCTGGTCGACTACGTGGAGGCCACCTTCCGCCCGCTGACCGCGGAGAAGGGCCTGGACTTCTCGGTGCGGGTCTCGCCGGAGCTGCCGGCCACCCTGCACACGGACGAGCAGCGGCTCCTGCAGGTGCTGCGCAACCTCCTGTCGAACGCGGTCAAGTTCACCGACAGCGGGGCGGTCGAGCTGGTCATCCGGCCCGCCGAGGCGGACGTGCCGGTGGAGATCCGCCAGCAGCTGCTGGAGGCGGGCTCGCTGCGGGAGGCGGACGGCGAGCTGATCGCCTTCTCGGTCACGGACACCGGCATCGGGATCGCGGCGAGCAAGATGCTGGTGATCTTCGAGGCGTTCAAGCAGGCCGACGGCACGACGAGCCGCAAGTACGGGGGCACCGGCCTGGGCCTGTCGATCAGCCGGGAGATCGCCCGGCTGCTGGGCGGGGAGATCCACGCGGCGAGCGAGCCGGGCCGCGGGTCCACCTTCACCCTGTACCTGCCGCTGCACCCCAGCGAGCTGCCCCCGCAGGGGTACGCGCCGCCGGCTCCGGGCGGGCGCGAGCCCTACCGCAGGCCGCCCGCGGCCGGGCTGCCCGCCGCGGGGGCCGGTGCCCCGGCGGAGGCGCGGCCGCCCGCCGGTCCGACGGACCCGGCCCCGGCCGACGCGTCGTACGGCCCCGGTGGGGCGGACGCCGGGATGCGCGGGCACGAGGGCTCGCCCACGCTGTTCCGGCGCCGCCGCAAGGCGCTCAGCGAGCTGGAGCAGCGTCCGGCGCTGCCCGGGCAGCCCGCCGGGGCCGGGCAGGCGCCGGACGGCTGGGGGAGCGCCGTGGAGGAGCTGCCCGTACCGCCGCGCACGTACGACTTCCACGGCGAGAAGGTGCTCATCGTGGACGACGACGTGCGGAACGTCTTCGCGCTGACCAGCGTGCTGGAGCAGCACGGGCTGGCCGTGCTGTACGCGGAGAACGGGCGCGAGGGGATCGAGGTCCTGGAGCAGCACGACAACGTGACCGTCGTGCTGATGGACATCATGATGCCGGAGATGGACGGGTACGCCACGACCTCCGCGATCCGGCGGATGCCGCAGTTCGCGGGGCTGCCGATCATCGCGCTGACGGCGAAGGCGATGAAGGGGGACCGGGAGAAGGCCATCGACTCGGGCGCTTCCGACTATGTCACCAAGCCGGTCGATCCCGACTACCTGCTGACCGTCATGGAGCGCTGGATGCGCGGAAAGTGACCGTACGGGGAGCGTGGCGGGCGGACTGCTGGCGCAGGGGTGCGGCAGCGGTACGGGAGGGCCGGAAGCCGGGAACCTTCGGCGCCCCCGCCACGTTCCCAGGTACGTGCACAGTGACATCTTGGTGACAGGGTGTGGCGATCTCGGGAGTGCGGCTACGATGACCGGCACAAGGACGGGCGGGCTCTGCGAGTCGGGGTGGCCCCATGCCGGGGCGAGGAGGACGGGGCATGGTGCAGAAGGCCAAGATCCTCCTGGTCGACGACCGGCCGGAGAATCTGCTGGCGCTGGAGGCCATCCTCTCTGCGCTCGATCAGACACTGGTCCGGGCGTCGTCGGGGGAGGAAGCGCTCAAGGCGCTGTTGACGGACGACTTCGCGGTCATCCTGCTCGACGTCCAGATGCCGGGCATGGACGGATTCGAGACGGCGGCGCACATCAAGCGCCGTGAGCGGACCCGGGACATCCCGATCATCTTCCTCACGGCCATCAACCACGGCCCGCACCACACCTTCCGCGGGTACGCGGCGGGTGCGGTGGACTACATCTCCAAGCCCTTCGACCCGTGGGTGCTGCGCGCCAAGGTCTCTGTCTTCGTCGAGCTGTACATGAAGAACTGCCAGCTCCGCGAGCAGGCGGCCCTCCTCCGGCTCCAGCTGGAGGGCGGGCAGCCGGGCGCGGGCGGGACCAAGGAGTCCGCGGGACTGCTCGCGGAGCTCTCGGCCCGGCTCGCCGCCGTGGAGGAGCAGGCCGAGGCCCTCTCCAAGCAGCTCGACGACGACTCCGCGGACGCGGCGGCGGTGGCGACGGCAGCTCACCTGGAGCGCAAGCTCACGGGGCTGCGCCGCGCCCTCGACGCCCTGGAGCCCGGTGCCGGAGGGCACGCGCCGGTCCTGCCCGCCCAGAGCTGAGCCCCCGGCGTGCTGAGGGGGCGCCAGATCTGCCGGAGCGTCAAAAGGCCGGTGCTTCCCCCGACACGAACGGGTGAAGGGGTGGGCACACGTGTCCCCCGGGGCGCGCACCGGTAACCTCGCCCCCATGGCCTCACGTACGTCCGGCAAGGGTTCCCAGAGCAGCGAGGGCGCGGCGAAGGCCCGCACCGGCCGTACGACGCCGCCGGCCAAGAAGGCCGCGCCCGCGCGCAAGCCGCCCGCGAAGAAGACCGCCGCGCCCGCCAAGCGCCCGCCGGCCAAGCGCGCCGCCGCAAGGAAGGCCGCGGCAGCCCCGTCCCCCACGGGCGGAGTGGTCCGGCTCTTCCGCGCCGTCTGGCTCGGCGCCGCCCACGCGGTGGGCGCCGTCTTCCGCGGCATGGGACAGGGCGCCCGCAACCTCGACCCGGCCCTGCGCAAGGACGGGATCGGGCTGCTCCTGCTCGCCCTCGCCCTGATCGTCGCCGCCGGGACCTGGTCCAGCCTGCGCGGACCCGTCGGCGAACTGGTCACCATGCTGGTCACCGGCGCCTTCGGGCGGCTCGACCTGCTCGTCCCGCTGCTCCTCGGCTACATGGCCGTCCGGTTCATCCGCCACCCCGAGCAGGTGGACGCCAACGGCCGGATCGGGATCGGGCTCAGCGCCCTGGCCGTCGGCGTGCTCGGGCAGGTGCACATCGCCTGCGGCGCGCCCGGCCGGGACGCGGGCACCGAGGCCATGCGCGATGCCGGCGGACTGGTCGGCTGGGCCGCCTCGCAACCGCTGATCTTCACCATGGGCGCGCCGCTGGCCGTGCCGATGCTCGTGCTCCTCACCGTCTTCGGACTCCTCGTGGTCACCGCCACCCCGGTCAACGCCGTTCCGCAGCGGCTGCGGCAGCTCGGCGTGCGCCTGGGCGTGGTGGCCCCCGACGAGGAGGACCCGTACGGCACCGACACCGGGATCGAGCACGACCCCGAGCAGTGGCAGGCCCGTACCCGCCGGGGCGCGGCGGGCGGCACCGACCACGACCACGCCGACCCGGCGGACCTCGCGGAGGAGGCGGCGCTCGCCCGGCGCCGCCGGTCCCGGCGCGCCTCCGGCCGCACCCCGCTCGACCGGCCGCTGGACGCCGTGGACGTGGCCGCCGCGGCCGCCGCCGCGCTGGACGGTGCGGTGCTCAACGGGCTGCCGCCCTCCCCGGTGGTCGCCGACCTCACCCAGGGGGTCTCGGCCGAGCCCCCCGCGGAGCACACCGTCCCGGTGCCCCCGGCCCGGCCCGCGGCAGCAGCCGCGCCCGCGGCGCCCGCCGCTCCGGCGCGCCCCGCCGGGCCGCCGGCCGGGGAGGCCGGGCGCCCGCCCGGGGCCGTACCGGACCTGACCAAGACCCCGCCGGAGCCCAGCGGGCTGCCGCCGCGGGCCGAGCAGCTCCAGCTGCGCGGGGACATCACGTACGGCCTGCCCTCGCTGGAGCTCCTGGAGCGGGGCGGGCCGGGCAAGACGCGCAGCGCCGCCAACGACGCCGTGGTCGCCTCGCTGACGAACGTCTTCACCGAGTTCAAGGTGGACGCGGCCGTCACCGGCTTCACCCGGGGCCCGACGGTCACCCGGTACGAGGTGGAGCTCGGCCCCGCCGTGAAGGTCGAGCGGATCACCGCCCTGACGAAGAACATCGCGTACGCCGTCGCCAGCCCGGACGTCCGGATCATCAGCCCGATCCCGGGCAAGTCCGCCGTCGGCATCGAGATCCCGAACACCGACCGCGAGATGGTGAACCTGGGCGACGTACTGCGGCTGGCGGACGCGGCCGAGGACGACCACCCGATGCTCGTCGCGCTCGGCAAGGACGTCGAGGGCGGGTACGTGATGGCCAACCTCGCGAAGATGCCGCACGTGCTCGTCGCCGGCGCCACCGGTTCCGGCAAGTCCTCCTGCATCAACTGCCTCATCACCTCGGTGATGGTGCGGGCCACCCCGGAGGACGTCCGGATGGTGCTCGTGGACCCCAAGCGCGTGGAGCTCACCGCGTACGAGGGCATCCCGCACCTGATCACGCCGATCATCACCAACCCCAAGCGGGCGGCGGAGGCCCTCCAGTGGGTGGTGCGCGAGATGGACCTGCGCTACGACGACCTGGCGGCCTTCGGGTACCGGCACATCGACGACTTCAACAAGGCCATCCGCGACGGGAAGGTGAAGCTGCCCCCGGGCAGCGAGCGCGAGCTCCAGCCGTACCCGTACCTCCTCGTCATCGTCGACGAGCTGGCCGACCTGATGATGGTCGCGCCGCGCGACGTCGAGGACGCGATCGTCCGCATCACCCAGTTGGCCCGCGCGGCCGGCATCCACCTGGTGCTGGCGACCCAGCGCCCCTCGGTGGACGTGGTCACCGGCCTCATCAAGGCGAACGTGCCCTCGCGGCTGGCCTTCGCCACCTCCTCGCTCGCCGACAGCCGGGTCATCCTCGACCAGCCCGGAGCCGAGAAGCTCATCGGCAAGGGCGACGGGCTGTTCCTGCCGATGGGGGCGAACAAGCCCGTCCGCCTCCAGGGCGCCTTCGTCACCGAGGACGAGATCGCGGCGGTGGTGCAGCACTGCAAGGACCAGATGGCGCCGGTGTTCCGCGACGACGTCACGGTCGGCCAGCAGCAGAAGAAGGAGATCGACGAGGAGATCGGCGACGACCTGGACCTGCTGTGCCAGGCGGCGGAGCTGGTCGTCACCACCCAGTTCGGTTCCACTTCCATGCTCCAGCGCAAGCTGCGGGTGGGCTTCGCGAAGGCGGGGCGGCTGATGGACCTGATGGAGTCGCGGGGGGTCGTCGGGCCCAGCGAGGGCTCCAAGGCGCGCGACGTGCTGGTGAAACCGGACGAGCTGGACGGGGTCCTGGCGGTCATCCGGGGGGAGTCTCACCCGTAAGGGATAAGGGGGCAACCGTTTCCCTTGGCCGCGCGTCAAGTTGAGGGAGAAGGCGGAGCAGTCGCGCCGGCCGGCCCCTCCGGCCTCGGTCAGGACACAGAGCCATACCGATGGCGTACAGAGGCCCTCCTCCGGTTGCTCCACCCTTTCGTCACCCCCCTAGACTGGACTTCCAGCAGGTGGCTACACGCTCGAAAGGCGCCCTCGTGTCCATCGGCAACGCCAACTCCCCCGAAGACGACCGTCCTTCGGCCGATGACCGGACCGACGACCGGACCGGTGACCGGACCGATGACGGGCCCTCCATCGGACGTGCCCTGAAGCAGGCCCGCATCCGTGCGGGACTCACCGTCGAAGAGATCAGCGGCACGACCCGGGTGCGCATCCCGATCGTCCACGCGATCGAGGAGGACGACTTCAGCCGCTGCGGCGGAGACGTCTACGCCCGTGGCCACGTCCGCACCCTCGCCCGCGCCGTCGGGCTCGATCCGGAACCCCTGATCGAGCGCTACGACGCCGACCACGGCGGCCGCCCGGCACCCACCTCGGCCGCACCCATGTTCGAAGCGGAGCGGATCCGCCCCGAGCGGCAGCGGCCGAACTGGACCGCCGCCATGGTCGCGGCGATCGTCGCCGTGATCGGCTTCGTCGGCTTCACGATGTTCAACGGCTCCGACGACTCGCAGAAGCGGCCCGTGGCGGAAGGTTCCGCCGCCCCGCAGCCCGCGCCCAAGCGGACCGGCGCGGTCAAGACCCTGCCGCCCGCCCCCCAGCCCACGCCCGAGCCGTCGGACAGCGCCATCGCCGCCGCGCCCAAGGACATGGTCACGGTGGTGCTCACCGCCGTGGACGGGCAGAGCTGGATCTCCGCCAAGGACAACAACGGCCGGCTCCTGTTCGACGGGATGCTCGAACGGGGGGCGTCCAAGACCTTCACCGACAAGGAGTCCGTGGACCTGGTCCTCGGCGACGCCGGCGCCGTCACGCTGTTCGTGAACGGCAAGGAGGTCAAGGACGAGTTCCAGCCCGGCCAGGTGGAGCGCCTGACCTACACCAAGGACGACCCGCGCGAGGCCCCCGCCGAGGGCTGAGCCGCTCCCGTCCCGTCCGGATCCCCGGGGTGCAGCGCCGCACCCCGGGGATCCGTGCTGGTGCGGGGCGTACGCGCTGGCCGGGGGCACCCGGCGGGGGCCGGTGGCCGGACGAAGTACTCTTGAGTCCATGCCCGAACGCCGTACCGTCGCCCTTGTCACTCTTGGCTGCGCCCGTAACGAGGTGGACTCGGAGGAGCTCGCAGGCCGCTTGGCGGCGGATGGCTGGGAGCTCGTCGAGGACGCCGCCGATGCGGACGTAGCCGTCGTCAACACCTGCGGCTTCGTCGAAGCCGCGAAGAAGGACTCCGTAGACGCCCTCCTGGAAGCCAACGATCTCAAGGATCACGGCAGGACCCAGGCCGTCGTCGCGGTCGGCTGCATGGCCGAGCGCTACGGCAAGGAGCTCGCGGAGGCCCTGCCCGAGGCCGACGGGGTCCTCGGCTTCGACGACTACTCCGACATCTCCAACCGCCTCCAGACCATCCTCAGCGGCGGCAGCGTGGAGGCCCACACCCCGCGCGACCGCCGCAAGCTGCTGCCGATCAGCCCCGCAGAGCGCCAGGGCGCCGCCGACGTGGCCCTTCCCGGGCACGCGCAGGAGGCCCCCGCCGAGGCCCCCGCGGACCTGCCGGACGGCCTAGCGCCCGCCTCCGGGCCGCGCGCGCCCCTGCGCCGCCGCCTGGACACCAGCCCGGTGGCCTCCGTGAAGCTCGCCTCCGGCTGCGACCGCCGCTGCTCCTTCTGCGCGATCCCCTCCTTCCGCGGCTCCTTCATCTCGCGGCGCCCGAGCGACGTGCTCGGCGAGACCCGCTGGCTGGCCGAGCAGGGCGTGAAGGAGGTCATGCTGGTCTCCGAGAACAACACCTCGTACGGCAAGGACCTCGGCGACATCCGGCTGCTGGAGACCCTGCTGCCGGAGCTGGCCGCCGTGGACGGCATCGAGCGGGTGCGCGTCAGCTACCTGCAGCCCGCCGAGATGCGGCCCGGCCTGATCGACGTGCTGACCTCGACCCCCAAGGTCGTGCCGTACTTCGACCTGTCCTTCCAGCACTCCGCGCCCGACGTGCTCCGCGCGATGCGCCGCTTCGGCGACACCGACCGCTTCCTGGAGCTGCTGGACACCATCCGCGGCAAGGCCCCGCAGGCCGGGGTCCGGTCCAACTTCATCGTGGGCTTCCCCGGTGAGACCGAGGCCGACTTCGCGGAGCTGGAGCGCTTCCTCACGCACGCGCGGCTCGACGCGATCGGCATCTTCGGCTACTCCGACGAAGAGGGCACCGAGGCCGTCACGTACGGGAACAAGCTCGACGAGGACGTGATCGCCGAGCGCCTCGCCCACATGCAGCGCCTCGCGGAGGAGCTCACCTCGCAGCGGGCCGAGGAGCGCATCGGCGAGACCCTCGAGGTCCTGGTCGAGGCCGTGGGCGAAGCGGCCGGCGACGAGGACGGGGCCACCGGGCGCGCCGCGCACCAGGCCCCCGAGACGGACGGGCAGGTCGTGTTCACCACGGCCGAGGGCCTGGTCCCGGGCCGTATGGTCACGGCGAAGGTGGTCGGCAGCCTGGGCGTGGACCTGGTCGCCGAACCCCTGCACCTCGACGAGGAGGCGGCCGGATGACCGGAGTCCCGGCATCAGCGGCGGGAGGGGCCGGGCGCCGGCCCGCGCCCGGCGGGAAGCTGGGGGCTGCGGCCGTCAATCAGGCCAGCCTGTGGAACATCGCGAACATCCTCACGATGATCCGCCTCCTGCTCGTGCCGGGCTTCGTGCTCCTGCTGCTCGCCGACGGCGGGTACGACCCCGCCTGGCGCTCGCTGGCCTGGGCCGCCTTCGCCATCGCGATGATCACGGACCTGTTCGACGGGCACCTGGCCCGGACGTACAACCTGGTCACGGACTTCGGGAAGATCGCCGACCCGATCGCCGACAAGGCGATCATGGGGGCCGCGCTGATCTGCCTGTCCGGGCTCGGCGAGCTGCCCTGGTGGGTGACCGGCGTGATCCTCGGCCGGGAGCTGGGCATCACCCTGATGCGCTTCTGGGTGATCAGGTACGGCGTGATTCCGGCCAGCAGGGGCGGAAAGATGAAAACCCTCGCCCAGGGGACCGCCGTCGGCATGTACGTTCTGGCTCTGACCGGTCCGCTGGCGACGCTGCGCTTCTGGATGATGGCCGTCGCCGTCGCGCTGACGGTGCTGAGCGGGCTGGACTACGTACGCCAGGCGCTCGTGCTCCGGCGCGAGGGACTGGCTGCCGACCGGGCGGCTGCCGCCGGGCGGGCGGCGGCCGGCGGCCGGGGCTGAGGCGGCCCCGGGGCGTGGCCGGACGGTCGGGCGGAGCGGGAGACAGGACTGAGTGGCGAGAACGGTCATGACGGGTGCTGGAGAGGGACTCGAGACGGCCGGTGCGGGAGGGGCCGCAGCGGACGTCCTTCGGCTGCTTGCGGAGCGTGACGAGACCGTGGCCGCCGCCGAATCGCTCACGGGCGGCCTGGTCGCCGCCGAGCTGACGTCCGTCCCCGGCGCCTCGAAGGCCTTCCGCGGCTCCGTCACCGCGTACGCCACGGAGCTCAAGGAGCAGCTGCTCGGCGTCGGCGGACCGCTGCTGGCCGCGCAGGGGGCCGTGAACGCGCAGGTCGCCGCCGAGATGGCGGCCGGTGTGCGGCGGGCCCTGGGGGCCGACTGGGGGATCGCGACCACGGGGGTGGCGGGCCCGGACCCGCAGGACGGGCAGCCCGTCGGCACGGTCTTCGTGGCCGCCGAGGGTCCGCAGGGCGGGAAAACCGCCGCATTGCGGTTGAACGGCAGCCGGGCGGAAATCCGTAGGGAGAGTGTACGGAGGGTGCTCGAACTCCTCCTGGGGGAACTCCGCGCGACGGCGCGGATACGGGATTTGGAACAGAACGGGGGGACTTGATGTTTGCAGCCCTGAGTGAACACGACATCGCTCCCCGCACGGCCGCGGCGCGAGGCGGTACGGTGGGGCGTGAAGGATGCCGCTACACGGTCAGAGGAGGGAGCCACCGATGATTCTGCTCCGTCGCCTGCTGGGTGACGTGCTGCGTCGGCAGCGCCAGCGCCAGGGCCGTACTCTGCGCGAAGTCTCCTCGTCCGCCCGAGTTTCTCTCGGCTATCTCTCCGAGGTGGAGCGGGGGCAGAAGGAGGCGTCCTCCGAACTGCTCTCCGCGATCTGCGACGCGCTGGACGTACGGATGTCCGAGCTGATGCGCGAGGTCAGCGACGAACTCTCGCTCGCCGAGCTGGCCCAGTCGGCCGCATCGAGCGAACCCGTGCCGGTACCGGTCCGCCCGATGCTCAATTCGGTCTCGGTGGCCTCGGTCACCGTGCCGACGGAGCGGGTGACCATCAAGGCGCCGGCCGAAGCGGTGGACGTCGTCGCCGCGTGAGATGAGCGCGTGAAGCACGTCGTAGGGGGCCCCGGCCGGGTGTGAGCACCTGACCGGGGCCCCGTGCTGTCCGTCACCGTTTCGGATGCGGGTGCCGCGGGGGTACGGGAGGATGGGCGCGTCGCTCTACCCCGGCCGGAGGAGGCAGCCGTGTGGCGGTTACCGATACCGGGCCGGATATCCCGTCCGCCGGCGCGCCCGATACCGCGGGCGGTGCCCGCGCCGGTGCTGCGGGCGGCCCTGACGTTCGCCGGCGGGGTGCTGTGGTGGTGGGCCGTGCTGCGGCTGGTCCTCGTACCCGGGGAGAGCGGGGCGGTCGAGGGGGCCGTGGCGGTGGGCGGCTGGGGGCTGGGCCTGCTGCCGGTGCACTGCGTACCCCTGGCGCGGGCGGCGGGGGTGTCCGAGGCCAGGCGGCGCGGGGACGGGCCGGTGGCCCGGGCCGTGCGGGCCGCCCCGGCGGCGGTCACCAGGGCATGGCGACGCCGCCGTTCGGGCGCAGGATCTGCCCGGTCATGAACGACGAGGCGTCGGAGGCCAGGAAGAGGACCGTATGGGCGATGTCCACGGCCTCGCCGACCCGGCGCAGCGGGGACATCCGGACCATGGCCGCCTCGGTCTGCTCCTGGGCCTCGGGGGAGTGCCGGTCGGTCATCGGGGTGCGGATCCAGCCGGGGGCGACGGCGTTCACGCGGATCCCCAGGGGGCCCGCCTCGGTGGCGAGGGTCTTGGTGAGCTGGACCACGGCGGCCTTGGCCGCGCTGTAGCAGAGCAGGCCGGGCTGGGCCGCGTCCACCGCCCCCGAGGCCATGGTGACGAGGGAGCCGGGGCGGCCCGCTGCCGCCATGGCGCGGGCGGCCTCCTGGCAGGTGTGGAGCACCCCCTTGAAGTTCACGGCGAAGACCCGGTCGAGGTCCTCGTCGCGGGTGTCCAGCACGCTGCTGGTGTGCATGATCCCGGCGATCGCGGCGGCGATGTCGAGCGGGCCGGCGGCGGCCACGGCGGCCCTGACCTGGGCGCGGTCCGCGACGTCCAGGGGGTGGGCCACGGCCGTGCCGCCCGCCGCGGTGATCCGCCCGGCGGTCTCGGCCAGCCCCTTCTCGTCGAGGTCGGCGCAGTGGACGGCCGCGCCCGCCCCGGCGAGGAGCTCGGCGGTGGCCCGTCCGATGCCGCCGGCCGCGCCGGTGACCAGGGCCGTGCGGCCGGTGAGGTCGTACGGGGTGAGGGGTGTGGGCATGCCGGGACGGTACGACCGGATCTGACGGGGCGTCAACTAGCGGGTCGGGCCCGGTTGGCACCGGGGGCACCAGTACGTGGGCCGGTCCTGCTGGGGCGCGGACCGGACCGGGGTGCCGCAGCGCAGGCAGGGACGGTGCTCGCGCCCGTACACGAAGAGCTCCCGGCCGCGGCGCCGGATGCCGGTGGTGTTGCGGGGGCCGTCGGGTCCGGAGACGTTCGCGGCGAGCAGGCGCTGCGCGGCGGCGGCGATGCGGACGGCGGTGGTCTCGGGGGCGGGGAGCGCGCCGACGGGGGTCCACGGGGTGACGCCGGCGAGGAAGCAGAGCTCGCACTTGTAGATGTTGCCGATGCCGGCCAGGTTGCGCTGGTCGAGGAGGGCCTCGCCCAGGGGGCGGCCGGGGGCGGCGAGGAGGTTGCGGGCGGCGGTGTCCGCATCCCAGTCCGGGCCCAGGAGGTCCGGGCCGAGGTGGCCGACGGCGCGGTCCTCCTCGGCGGTGCGCAGCAGCTCCAGGACCGGCAGGCGGTAGCCGACGGCGGTCTGCGCGGCGGTGCCGAGGACGGCCCTGACCTCGTAGTCGGGCCCGCCGCGCCAGGGGCTGCCGTGCGGGAAGACGCGCCAGGCCCCGTCCATGCGCAGGTGGCTGTGGAGGGTGAGCCCGCCCTCGAACCGGGTCAGCAGGTGCTTTCCGCGGGGGACGGTGTCGAGGACCGTGCGCCCGGTGAGGTCGGCGGTGGCGAACCGGGGCACGCGCAGGTCGCTGCGGACCAGGACCTGGCCGGCCAGTGCGGCGCGCAGGCGGGCGGCGGCCCGCCAGATGCTGTCTCCTTCGGGCATGGGACCCATTCTCCGCGGGGGAGGGGCGGGGCGGGGGTCAGGGCGGCTGTCCGGGCGGCGGTTCAGCGGGGAGGCGTGCGACTCCGGGCCCGGCGGCCTCAGGGGTCGGCCGGGCCGCGGGGTCCGGTGCCCCCGAGGGCCGGACCGGGCGGCCGGGCAGCCGGGCCGAGGGGGAGCGTGGTGGCCCCGTGGGTCAGGGGCGGATGCGCAGCCCCTTCGGCGTGGCGTGGAAGCCCGCCGCCTCCAGGAGGCTGCCCAGCGGGGAGCCCAGGGCGGCGGCCCCGTTGATCCGCTCCACCGTCAGCGCCGGGACCGTGCCCGAGCGGGCGGCCGCCGCCAGGGCCGCGAGGGCCGCCGCGAGCCGGGGGTCCTCCGGGTCCGGCCAGCACAGCAGGGTCTTGCCGCCGCGCTCCAGGTAGAGGACGAGCTCCCCGTCGACCAGGACCACGAGCGAGCCCGCCTTGCGGCCCGGCTTGTGCCCGGCTCCGTCGGGCGGCTCGGGCCAGGCGAGCGCGGCTCCGTACGCATTGGCGGGATCGGCGGCCGCGAGCACCCAGGCCTGTACGTCCTGCCCGCCGCCCGCCCGCTCCCGGGCCGAGGACGCGGCGCGCAGCCGGTCCACCGCCCCGTCCATCGCGAACTGGGCCGCGCCGAGGCCCTCCACCACGTACCCCCGGCGGGCCTGTCCGCTGTCCTCGAAGGCCGACAGGATCCGGTAGACCGCGGAGAACCCGCCCTCGACCCCCTCCGCGGCGACCGCGCCGCGGGTCACCACCCCGTGCCGGTCCAGCAGGGTGCGGGCCAGGGCGTGCGCCCGGTGCGTGGTGTCCGCCTCCGCGGCGGGCAGCAGGGCCCAGCGGCCGGAGACCGTCGGCGGCCCCGACCGGGACACGGTCGCGCTCAGGGTCCCGTACCGGCCGCGCGGCACCGTGCGCCGGGCGCGGTGGGCCGTCGCGCCCGCCGTGCGGCCCGAGCCCAGGAGGGAGCGCAGCGGGGCCAGCGTGTCGTTCGTCAGCCGGCCCGACCAGGCGAGGTCCCAGACGGCGTCGGCCAGCTGGGTGTCCGTGGCCTCCGGGTGCACGGCACGCACCTGGTCGGCGATCTGGCGGAAGAACAGGCCGTACCCCCCGGCCAGGGCGTCCAGCACCGCCCGGTGCAGCGGGGACAGCTCCAGCGGGTGCGGCGGGGGGAGCAGCAGCGGGGCCGCGTCGGCCAGGTAGAGCGAGACCCAGCCGTCCTTGCCGGGCAGCGCGCCGGCGCCCGCCCACACCACCTCGCCGGTGGTGGTCAGCTCGTCCAGCAGGGCCGGGGAGTACCCGGCCACCCGGGACGGCAGCACCAGCCTCTCCAGGGCCGAGGCCGGCACCGGGGCCCCCTGCAGCTGCTCCACGGCCCGCGCCAGCCCGTCGATCCCGCGCAGGGCCCCGCCCAGGTGCTGCCACTGCGGCAGGAAGGCGGCCAGCGAGGCGGGCGGTACGGGCTCCAGCTCCTGGCGCAGCGCGGCCAGCGAGCGGCGCCGCAGCCGGCGCAGCACCGCGGCGTCGCACCACTCCTGCCCGATGCCCGAGGGGTGGAACTCGCCCTGGACCACCCGGCCCGCCGCGGCGAGCCGGTGCAGGGCGCCCTCGGTGACCGCCGCGCCCAGGCCGAAGCGGGCGGCGGCCGCCGAGGAGGTGAACGGGCCGTGCGTGCGCGCGAAGCGGGCGAGGAGGTCGCCCAGCGGGTCCTTCACCGGCTCGGTGAAGGCCTCCGGGACCCCCACGGGCAGGGCCGTGCCCAGGGCGTCGCGCAGCCGGCCCGCGTCCTCGACGGCGGCCCAGTGGTCCTCGCCCGCGATGCGGACGCGGATCGCGCGGCGGGCCGCGGACAGCTCCCGCGGCCAGGCCGGATCCGCCCCGCGCGCGGCCAGTCCGGCGTCCGTGAGCGGGCCCAGCAGCCGCAGCAGGTCGGCCACCGACTCGGCGTCCTTCGCCCGCCGCTCGGGCGTCAGCCACTGGAGCTCCTGCTCCAGCCCGGCCAGCACCTCCGGGTCGAGCAGTTCGCGCAGCTCCGCCTGGCCCAGCAGTTCGGCCAGCAGCCGGGAGTCCAGGGACAGGGCGGCGGCGCGGCGCTCCGCCAGCGGGGAGTCGCCCTCGTACAGGAACTGCGCGACGTACCCGAACAGGAGGGAGCGGGCGAAGGGGGAGGGCTCGGGGGTGGTCACCTCGACCAGGCGCACCCGGCGGGCCTCGACGTCGCCCATCAGCTCCACGAGCCCGGGGACGTCGAAGACGTCCTGGAGGCACTCGCGCACGGCCTCCAGCACGATCGGGAAGGAGCCGAACTCCGACGCGACCTGGAGCAGCTGGGCCGCCCGCTGCCGCTGCTGCCACAGCGGCGTGCGCCGCCCCGGGCTGCGGCGCGGCAGCAGCAGGGCGCGCGCGGCGCACTCGCGGAACCGCGAGGCGAACAGGGCCGAGCCGCCGACCTGGTCCGTGACGATCCGGTCCACCTCGCCCTTGTCGAAGGCGACGTCCGCGGCGCCCAGCGGGGCCTGCCCGTCGTCGTACCCGAAGGCGGGGGAAGCGGCCGGGTCGTGGTCCAGCAGGTCGAGGTCCAGGCCCAGCAGCTCCGCGTCGGGCAGGCGCAGCACGATCCCGTCGTCGGCGTGCATCACCTGGGCGTCCATGCCGTACCGCTCCGCGAGCCGGGCGCCGAGCGCCAGCGCCCAGGGGGCGTGCACCTGCGCGCCGAAGGGGGAGTGGACCACGACCCGCCAGTCGCCCAGCTCGTCGCGGAACCGCTCGACCACGATCGTGCGGTCGTCCGGCACGTGGCCGCAGGCCTCGCGCTGCTCCGCCAGGTACGCGAGCACGTTGTCCGCCGCCCAGGCGTCGAGGCCGGCGGCCAGCAGCCGCAGCCGCGCGTCCTCCTCGGACAGGGCGCCGACCTCGCGCAGGAAGGCGCCCACCGCCCGGCCCAGTTCCAGGGGGCGGCCGAGCTGGTCGCCCTTCCAGAACGGCAGCCGGCCGGGCACCCCGGGCGCGGGGGTGACGAGGACGCGGTCGCGCGTGATGTCCTCGATCCGCCAGGAGGTGGTGCCCAGGGTGAACACGTCCCCCACGCGGGACTCGTACACCATCTCCTCGTCGAGCTCGCCGACCCGGCCGCCCCCCCTGCGCCCGGATCCGCCGCCCTCCGCCGCGGCCGAACCCGCGAGGAAGACCCCGAACAGGCCGCGGTCCGGGATCGTGCCCCCCGAGGTGACCGCGAGGCGCTGGGCCCCCGGGCGGCCCGTGACCGTCCCTGCGACCCGGTCCCAGACCACCCGCGGCCGCAGCTCCGCGAACGCGTCCGAGGGGTAGCGGCCGGCCAGCATGTCCAGCACGGCCGTGAACGCCGACTCCGGCAGCGCCGCGAAGGGGGCGGCCCGCCGCACCAGCGCCAGCAGGTCGTCCACCTGCCAGGTGTCCAGGGCCACCATCGCGACCAGCTGCTGGGCGAGGACGTCCAGCGGGTTCGACGGGACGCGCAGGGACTCGATCGCGCCCGTGCGCATCCGCTCCGTGACCACCGCCGCCTGCACGAGGTCGCCCCGGTACTTCGGGAAGACCACCCCCGTGGACACCGCGCCCACCTGGTGTCCGGCACGGCCGACCCGCTGGAGGCCGGAGGCCACCGACGGCGGGGACTCGACCTGGACCACCAGGTCCACCGCCCCCATGTCGATGCCCAGCTCGAGGCTGGAGGTGGCCACCACCGCGGGCAGCCGGCCCGCCTTCAGGTCCTCCTCCACCAGGGCCCGCTGCTCCTTGGAGACCGAGCCGTGGTGCGCGCGGGCCAGCAGGGGCGGGGCGCCGAGGGAGGCCCCGGACTGGGCCATCACCTCGGCCGGGGAGCCCGGCTCCGGCAGGGACCGGCCGGCCGCGCGCTCGTACGCGATCTCGTTGAGCCGGTTGCACAGGCGCTCGGCGAGGCGGCGGGAGTTCGCGAAGACGATGGTCGAGCGGTGCGCCTGCACCAGGTCCGCGATGCGCTCCTCCACGTGCGGCCAGATCGAGGGCTTGTCGCCGCCGTCCGGGCCGCCGTCCGCGCCGCCACCGCTTCCGGCCGGGCCTCCGCTTGCGCCCCCGGAGGGCGGCGGGCTCCCGGGCTCCCCCATGTCCTGGACGGGCACCACCACCGACAGGTCGAACTCCTTGCCCGAGGGCGGCTGGACCACCTCGGCCCTGCGCTGCGGGGAGAGGTACCGCGCCACCTCCTCCACCGGCCGGACCGTCGCCGACAGGCCGATCCGCCGGGCCGGGCGCGCCAGCAGCTCGTCCAGGCGCTCCAGCGACAGGGCCAGGTGCGCCCCGCGCTTGGTGCCCGCGACCGCGTGGACCTCGTCGAGGATCACCGTCTCGACCCCCGACAGGGCCTCGCGTGCCGCCGAGGTGAGCATCAGGAACAGGGATTCGGGCGTGGTGATGAGGATGTCCGGCGGCCGGGTGGCCAGGGCCCGGCGCTCGGCCGCGGGCGTGTCCCCGGACCGGATGCCCACCCGCACCTCGGGCTCGGGCAGCCCGAGCCGGACCGCCTCCTGCCGGATGCCGGT
Source organism: Streptomyces sp. NPDC038213 (assembly GCF_055600495.1). Taxonomy (NCBI): domain Bacteria; kingdom Bacillati; phylum Actinomycetota; class Actinomycetes; order Kitasatosporales; family Streptomycetaceae; genus Streptomyces; species Streptomyces sp. NPDC038213. The sequence continues at coordinate 108,429 of NZ_JBVJYM010000022.1, read as the reverse complement.
GAGGGGGCTGCGCAGGTTGCGCTCCACGTCGACCGCGAGGGCCTTGAGGGGCGATACGTACAGCACCCGGCAGCGCTTGCGGGCTTCGGCGGGCGGGGGGCCGCTCGCCAGCCGGTCCAGGGCCGCGAGGAAGGCGGCGAGGGTCTTACCGGAGCCGGTCGGCGCCACCACGAGCACGTCCGAGCCCGCGCCGATGGCCCGCCAGGCGCCCTCCTGGGCGGCGGTGGGCGAGCGGAAGGCCCCGGTGAACCAGGACCTGGTCGCGGGGGAGAACGAGTCGAGCGCGCTGCCGGCCATGCCCCCCATCGTGCACCCGGCCACTGACATCGGTGCTGATACGACGGTCCGAGGCGCCGTGGCGCCGGGGCGGAGGAGCGCCGGGGTGCCGGAGGGGCGGAGTGCCGGAGCCGCGGGCGGCGGACCCCGGCCGGGATCAGCGCGCCCGGGCCGCCCCTGCCGGCCGCGCCGGTACGGCGGGATGCCCGTACGCCCGCAGGGTCAGCAGGGCCTCGACGGTCGCGATCGGCCGCTGCTCCAGTGTGCTGCCCGGGCTCCACGCCCGGCGCCGGGCGGGCCAGCCGCCGTCCTCCTGCTGCTCGGCGGCGAGGAGCTCCAGCGAGCGGTCGATCTCCTCCCGGGTGAACCAGGCGCGGGCCGGGGACTCCGGGCGCCGGGCCAGGTCGTACGGGCGGAGCGGTTCGGCGGGGGCGTACGGCGCCGCAGGGGCGTGCGGCGGGGCCGGGGCGGCAGTGCCCGGAGCGGCGGCCCCGGCTGCCGCAGGCGCCGGCGCGGGTACGAGGACGGTCGCGGGGGCCTGGCCCTTCGCCGGTCCCGCCGGTCCCCCCGGTCCCGCCGGGTCGAGGACGACCAGCCCCTGCTCCCGTACGAGCCGCCCCAGCCGGTCGGCGGCGGCCGCCGCCCGCGGCCGGTCGGGCGCGCCCTCCAGGAAGGCGACGGCCGCCTGGACCTCGTACGGGTGCCAGTGCCGGACGTGCTCGACCCGGTCCCAGCACCACTCGGTGGCCCGGAAGAGCCAGGCGTGCCAGACGCGGTTGCGGTGCAGCAGTCCCACCACGGGGCCGGTGGTCAGGAGGGTGCCCGGCGGGTCGTCGACCACGGGGTGGGACGGTGCCGGGTAGAGGCGCGGCGCCGGGTGCAGCAGCGGCAGGGCGCCCTCGGGCGTCGACACCTGGGCGAGGTGCCCGCACAGGCGCTCGATGCGGCGGCCCGCGCAGCGGCCGACGCTGTCGAGCACCCGCAGCGCGTGCGCGGTGTGCAGGGGCTGGCTCGCCGGGCCGCGCAGGTCCGGGTCGAGCGCGTGCCCGTAGCCCCCGTCGTCGTTCAGGTAGGGGCCCAGGGCGGCGTCGACGGGGTCGGGCCCGCCGCCGAGGAAGTGGAACGCGAACCTGCGCTGCTCCAGAACCCGTGCGGTCAGCCAGACGAACCGTTCCGCGCGGGCCAGGGGGGATGCCTCGTCTCCAGCCATGGCCGCCACGCTAGGGCGGTGTGCGGCGGCGGGCGGGCGGAACGGCCCGGGGCCACTCTCCGGGGCGGGATACTGGGTGCATGCGGTTGACGATTTTCTGGGAGCGGATGGCCGAGCACTTCGGCGCCTCGTACGCGGACTCCTTCGCGCGCGACCACGTCATGGCGGAGCTCGGCGGGCGGACCGTCCACGAGGCCCTCGACGCCGGCTGGGAGGCGAAGGACGTCTGGCGCGCGGTGTGCGCCGCCGTCGGCGTGCCCGCCGAGCGGCGCTGAGCCGACGGCGGCCCCGGGCGGGGCGCAGCAGCCGGGCAGCCCGGCCGGGCGGCCGCCGGGCCGTCACCGGGCCGTCACCGAGCGGTCTTCCACAGGCCGGGACGGTTACCGGGGCCGGTGCGCGAGACTGGCGGGGTGGCAGCCACCGATGAGACCGACGATCCCGACAACCAGCCGCCCGCGGGCGGCCCCGCGCAGCGCGCCGTCACGGCCGGACCCGGCACCGCAGGCCCCGGCGGCGCGCCCGCCGGCGGGCCGCCGCCGTCCGGGGCTGGTCCCGCAGCGCCCGCGCGCGGCCCGGCCCGGATGCCGCGCTGGCTGCCGCGGGCCGTGGTGCTCGTCCTCGCCCTCTACGCCTGCTTCCAGCTGGGCAGCTGGGCCTTCCACCAGCTGACCGGACTGCTGGTCAACATCCTCATCGCGTTCTTCCTCGCCCTCGCGATCGAGCCGGCGGTGGCCCGCATGGCCGCGCGCGGGATGCGGCGCGGCCTCGCCACCTTCCTGGTCTTCCTCACGGTGCTCATCGCGAGCGTGGGCTTCGTCGTCCTGCTCGGCTCGATGCTCGCCGGGCAGATCGTCGAGATGGTCGAGGACTTCCCGCAGTACCTCGACTCCGTGATCAGCTGGATGAACTCCACGTTCCACACGGAGCTGTCGCGCCTGGACATCCAGGACAGCCTGCTGCGCTCCGACTGGCTGCGGAAGTACGTGCAGAACAGTGCGAGCGGCGTGCTCGACGTGTCCGCCACCGTCATCGGCGGACTCTTCAAGCTGCTGACGATCGGGCTGTTCTCCTTCTACTTCGCCGCGGACGGGCCGCGGCTGCGGCGGGCGCTGTGCTCCGTGCTGCCGCCCGCCAAGCAGGCCGAGGTGCTGCGCGCCTGGGAGATCGCCGTCACCAAGACCGGCGGCTACCTCTACTCCCGCGGGCTGATGGCCCTGATCTCCGGCGCCGCGCACTACGTGCTCCTGGCCGTGCTGGGGGTGCCGTACGCGCCCGCGCTGGCGGTGTGGGTCGGCCTGGTTTCCCAGTTCATCCCGACCATCGGCACCTATCTCGCGGGCGCGCTGCCGATGCTGATCGCCTTCACGGTCGACCCCTGGTACGCGCTGTACGTCCTGGTCTTCGTGGTGGTCTACCAGCAGTTCGAGAACTACGTGCTCCAGCCCAAGCTCACCTCGAAGACCGTGGACATCCACCCGGCGGTGGCCTTCGGATCGGTCATCGCCGGCACCGCCCTGCTCGGCGCGGTGGGCGCGCTGATCGCCATCCCGGCCGTGGCCACGCTGCAGGCCTTCCTCGGCGCGTACGTGAAGCGGTACGAGGTGGAGCACGAGAGCCCGGGCCGGGGCGCGGTCAGTCCTGCGCGGAGCCGCCGAGTGCGGCTGCCATGGCTTCGCTGACGGAGGCCTCCACGCCGGCCTTGGTCACGCCGAGGCCGGAGAGCGGGCCCTTGCCGTCCTCCAGTTCCAGCAGGGCCAGCAGGACGTGCTCGGTGCCGACGTAGTCGTGGCCCAGGCGCAGGGCCTCGCGGAAGGTCAGCTCCAGGGCCTTCTTCGCGGCCGGGTCGAAGGGGACCAGGTCCGGCACGGTCCCCGCGGCCGCGGGCAGGGCGGCGGCCGCCGCGGCGCGCACGTCCTCCAGCGCTGCCCCCTGCGCGCGCAGGGCCAGGGCGGCGAGGCCCTCGGGCTCGGCGAGCAGGCCGAGCACCAGGTGCTCCGGGCCGATCCGGTCGTTGCCGGCGGCGCGCGCCTCGTTCTGGGAGCTCGCGACCACGTTGCGCGCCCGTGCCGTGAAGCGGCCGAAGCCCTGGGCCGGGTCGATGCCCCCGTCGGCCTTGGGTACGAACCGCTTCTGCGCGGCCTGCCGGGTGACGCCCATGCTCTTGCCGATATCGGTCCAGGAGGCCCCGGAGCGGCGGGCCTGGTCCACGAAGTGGCCGATGAGGTGGTCGGCGATGTCGCCGAGGGCCTCGGCCGCGACCACTGCCCCGCTGAGCTGCCCGAGGGCGTCGGCGTGGGTCTGCTTGATGGCCTCGATGAGGTCGTCGAGACGGACGGGGTGGGAGATGCGGACGGGTTCCGGGACGGGGTGGTTCTCGGGATGCGTCGTCATGAGGCAACCCTAGGTTGACAGTCGAGAGGTGTCAACCCTCGGTTGACAGCGGGGGTGGTGCTGTCCGTACCGGTCCGGCCGCCACCGCGGAACGCCCCCGCGCGGTACGGGGGCCAGCCCCACCCGCACCCGGCCGGACAGCCGGATGGGGCGCGCACGCGCCGCCGACCAGGCTGGTCCCCATGACGACACGACGTTCGCGCAGCCCCCTGTTCCTCGCCGCAGCCGCGGCCTCGGCGGCCTCCCTGCTGACCGCCCTCCCCGCCGCCGCCCGCACCGCGCCCGCCCCGCAGGCCGCCCCGAACGCCGCCGCCCCCGCGCCCGCTGCCCTCGACTGGCGCCCCTGCGCCCGCCCCGGCGGCCCCGCCGCCCAGCAGTGCGCCGACCTCGCCGTCCCGCTCGACCACGCCCGCCCCGGCGGCCGGCACCTCACCCTCGCCGTCTCCCGGATACCCGCCGCCGGACCCGGCGCCCGGCGCGGCACGCTCGTCGTCATCCCCGGCGGCCCCGGGGGCTCCGGCGTCCAGCGGCTGGCGCAGAAGGGCGCCGCGCTCCAGCGGGAGCTGGGGGGCGCGTACGACCTCGTCGCCCTCGACCCCCGCGGGGTCGGCGGCAGCACCACGGCGTCCTGCGGACTCGACCCGGCCGACCGCCACATGACCACCCTGCGCTCCTGGCCCGACCCGGACGGCGGGATCGCCGCGAACGCCGCCCGCTCCCGCCGCACCGCAGCCGCCTGCGCGCGCAACGGGGGCCCCGTGCTGCGCAGCTTCACCACGGCCAACCAGGTCCGCGACCTGGAGCTCTTCCGCAAGGCCCTCGGGGAGCGCACGCTCTCCGCCTGGGCCGTCTCGTACGGCACCTACGTCGCCGCCGCCTACGCCCAGGAGTTCCCGGACCGCACCGACCGCTGGGTCCTCGACAGCAGCGGGGACCCGGACCCGCGGCGCGTGGCCCGCGGCTGGCTCGCGGGCATGTCGGCGGGCGCCGACGACCGCTTCCCCGACTTCGCCGCCTGGGCGGCCCACCCGGACCGGGCGGCGGAGGGCCTGCGGCTCGCGGACCGCCCGGAGCAGGTCCGGCCCCGCATCCTCGCCCTCGCGGCCGCACTGGACGCGGCGCCCCGCGCGACGGGCACCCCCGGGGTGCCGCTGACCGGCAACGGGCTGCGCCAGGCCCTCCAGAACGCGCTGTACTCCGATGCCGCCTTCGCGCCCTTCGCCCGCCTGGCCGCGGCCGCCGCCGACCCGCAGGCCGTCCCGGTCCTGCCCCCGGAGCTGGCCGGGCCGATCCGGGACGAGGACGCCGCGGTCATGGTCGGCGTCATCTGCAACGACGTCGCCTGGCCGCGGAAGACCATGGCGGAGTACCGGCGCGAGGTCGCGGCGGATCGGGCCGCGCATCCGCTCACGGCGGGGATGCCCGTCAACGTGCTCCCGTGCTCCTTCTGGAAGGACGCGCCCGCGCGCAAGCCGGTCCGCATCACCTCCGAGGGCCCGTCCAACATCCTCATGGTCCAGAGCCGGCGCGACCCCTCGACCCCGCTCTCCGCGGGCCTGAAGATGCGTGCGGCGCTCGGGGAGCGGGCCCGGATGGTCGTCGTCGAGCAGGGCGGGCACGGCCTCTACCTCGGCAACGGCAACGCCTGCGGCAACCGCGCGGTCACCGGCTTCCTCCTGACCGGCGAGCGGCCCGTACGGGACACGGGCTGCCCGAACTGATGTGCCGCCGGGGCCGGCTCGCCCCGCCCGCCCCCGCCGGGCGCGTCCCGCCCGGCGGGGGCGGGCGGGCGGTGCCATCCTGAAAGGGACCTGAGGGGTGACAGCGGGATGGGCTTCTACCGGCGCCGGGTACTGCCGCGCCTCATCGACCTGGTCTGCGGGGCGAAATCGGCGCGGCCGCTGCGCCGCCGGGTCTGCGAGGGGCTGGCGGGCGAGGTTCTGGAGATCGGGTTCGGCACCGGGCACAACGTCCCCTACTACCCGCCCGCGGTCACCTCGGTCGCCGCCGTCGAACCCTCCGACACGGGATGGGGCATGGCGCAGCGGCGCATCCGCGGCTCCCGCATCCCCGTCCGCAGGGCCGCGCTCGACGGCCAGTCGCTCCCCTTCGAGGACGGCGCCTTCGACTCCGCGCTCTCCACGTGGACCCTGTGCACCATCCCCGACGCCGCTGCCGCGCTCCGCGAGCTGCGCCGGGTGCTCAAGCCCGGCGGCCGGCTGCACTTCCTGGAGCACGGCCTCGCGCCGGAGGGCGACGAGGGGGTGCGCCGCTGGCAGCGCCGGCTGGACCCGCTGGAGCAGCGCGTCTTCGGCGGCTGCCACCTCACCCGCGAGCCCGTGCGGATGCTCGAGGCGGCGGGTTTTGAGGTCGAGGCCGTGGACGTCTTCTACGAGAAGGGCGCGCCGCGGGTGCTGTGCGCCGACTCCCTGGGGGTGGCCGTGAGCCCCGCCGGGCCGGGGAGCGCCCGCTAGGACCGGGTCGGGCGCGGCGCGCTTGACACGGAAATCGAACATCCATTCTGATGAGTTGTCCACAGCCGACCGGCGTGGAGGAGCATTGTCAGTGGCAGGCGTTAGCGTCTTTCACGTGAAGCGATCGACTCAAGCATCCCGGGTGGAACCCATGGCAGGCACCGACCGCGAGAAGGCGCTCGACGCCGCGCTCGCACAGATTGAACGGCAATTCGGCAAGGGCGCCGTGATGCGCCTCGGCGACCGGCCCAACGACCCCATCGAGGTCATCCCCACCGGGTCGACCGCCCTGGACATCGCCCTCGGCGTCGGCGGCCTGCCGCGCGGCCGTGTGGTCGAGGTCTACGGCCCCGAGTCCTCCGGCAAGACCACGCTGACCCTGCACGCCGTGGCCAACGCGCAGAAGGCCGGCGGCACCGTCGCCTTCGTCGACGCGGAGCACGCGCTCGACCCCGAGTACGCGAAGGCCCTCGGCGTCGACACGGACAACCTGATCCTGTCCCAGCCCGACACCGGCGAGCAGGCGCTCGAGATCGTGGACATGCTCGTCCGCTCCGGCGCCCTCGACCTCATCGTCATCGACTCCGTGGCGGCCCTCGTGCCCCGCGCGGAGATCGAGGGCGAGATGGGCGACTCGCACGTGGGCCTCCAGGCCCGCCTGATGAGCCAGGCGCTCCGGAAGATCACCAGCGCGCTCAACCAGTCCAAGACCACCGCGATCTTCATCAACCAGCTGCGCGAGAAGATCGGCGTGATGTTCGGCTCCCCGGAGACCACCACGGGTGGCCGGGCGCTGAAGTTCTACGCCTCCGTGCGTCTGGACATCCGCCGCATCGAGACCCTCAAGGACGGCACGGACGCGGTCGGCAACCGCACCCGCGTGAAGGTCGTCAAGAACAAGGTCGCGCCGCCCTTCAAGCAGGCTGAGTTCGACATCCTCTACGGCCAGGGCATCAGCCGCGAGGGCGGCCTGATCGACATGGGCGTGGAGCACGGCTTCGTGCGCAAGGCTGGCGCCTGGTACACGTACGAGGGCGACCAGCTCGGCCAGGGTAAGGAGAACGCCCGCAACTTCCTCAAGGACAACCCCGACCTCGCCAACGAGATCGAGAGGAAGATCAAGGAGAAGCTGGGCGTGGGCGTGCGCAAGACCGGTGACGCCGAGCCCGCCGCCGACGCGGCCGCCGCTGCCGGCGAGGACGCGGCCAAGTCCGTGCCCGCCCCGGCCGCCAAGGCCAAGACGGCCAAGGCCGGGACGGCCGCCGCGGCCAAGAGCTGACCGTGGACCGTGCGGAAGAGGGCGGCTTCCTCCCGTCGGGGGGCGGGCAGGAACCGCCCCCGCAGAGCCCTGGGGAGCAGGCGCGGGCCATCTGCCTGCGCCTGCTCACGGGCTCGCCGCGCACCCGGCGGCAGCTCGCGGACGCCCTCCACAAGCGGGGCATCCCCGAGGAGGTCTCCGACGAGGTCCTCGCCCGCTTCGAGGAGGTCGGGCTCATCGACGACGCGGCCTTCGCGGGCGCCTGGGTGGAATCCCGGCATCACAGCCGGGGGCTCGCCCGCCGGGCGCTGGCCCGGGAGCTGCGGACCAAGGGCGTGGCCCCCGCCCTGATCGACGACGCGATGGGCCGCCTCGACTCCGAGCAGGAGGAGGAGACGGCCCGCGAGCTGGTGGAGCGCAAGCTCCGCGGCACCCGGGGTCTGGACCGCGACAAGCGGATCCGCCGCCTCGCCGGGATGCTCGCCCGCAAGGGCTATCCCGAGGGCATGGCCCTGCGCGTGGTGCGCCGGGCGCTGGAGGCCGAGGGCGTACAGGACGAGGAGTCCGCTTACGGAGAGGTCTGGGACGGCCCGGGGGAGGACTCCCTCTGAGGGAGCCCCCGCCCGGACCGCCCCGGACCGCCCCGGACCGGATGGTGCTCCGGCCTGGCCAGGCCAGGCCGGTCCGTCTGGGCCGCCCGGTCAGGCTTCTGCGGCGCGGCCGGGTGTGATCACCGGGAGTCCGGCCGCCCCCCAGGCCTGGAAGCCGCCGACGAGGTCGGTGGCCCGGCGCAGACCCAGCTGGTGCAGGGAGGCTGCCGCCAGGCTGGAGGCGTACCCCTCGTTGCAGAAGACCACGATGCGCAGCCCGTGCCCGGTGGCCTCGGGGAGCCGGTGGCTGCCCAGCGGATCGAGCCGCCACTCCAGCTCGTTGCGCTCGACGACCACTGCACCGGGCACCAGCCCGTCCCGCTCCCGCAGGGCCTGGTAGCGGGTGTCGACCAGCAGGGCGCCGGCCTGCTGGGCCTCGTAGGCCTCCCGCGCCCCGATCCGCTCGTAGCCGGACCGGACCCGCTCCAGCAGTGCGTCGATCCCGTCCGGGACGGGGACCGCCGCGCTCACTGCCAGTCCGCCGGACGCTCGATCTGCTCCAGCCGCAGCACCCGGCCGGTGCGGCCGTACCGCCGGATCTGGGGGAGCGGCGGGTAGTACGCGTGCACCGACACGGCGTGCTCGGTGGCCGACTCGTTGAGCACCTCGTGGACGTGGAACTCGCGGAAGGCCCGGCCGTTGCCCGCGGCCAGCCGCCGGGTGCGGTCCACGCCCGCGGACAGCTCCAGGCTCTGCCAGCCCTCCGAGGGCAGCCGCACCGCCAGGGAGTGCTCGGTGAGGCTGCCGGACGCGGTGGCGAAGGCCCCCCGCGATTCGGCGTGGTCGTGCCAGCCGGTGCCGGTGCCCGGGGGCCAGCCGATCAGCCAGGCCTCGCTCCCGCCCGGACCGTCGAGGCGGACCCAGGTCCTGCCGTGGGGATCGAGGGGCAGGGAGGCGATCAGCGCCGGGTCGGAGGCGGCGCTCCGGGCGAAGTCGAGCAGTTCGGCGGCCGAGGGGCCGGGGCGGGCGGGGGCGTAGCCCGACCGGCCGCGGGCGGGCGCGGCGTGGGTGGACACGGCAGCGGCAGCGGACACGAGAGCAGACACAGGGGACCGTCCTGGGGGTTCGCGGAAGGGCGCGCGGGCCGCGGCAGGGCAGCCGGAGACGGCACGGGGCGCGCAGGAAGGGGCGAATCAGCAGGACGGGCGACACACGCAGCCCGCGAAGCGGAGCAGGTCCATGTGGACCCTCCGCCAGAGGCGTACGTCGGTGCCGGTCATCCTGGCAGTACACCACGCAGGGCGGCGGAGGGTCAATCGATCACGGTAGGGGCGTGGTGGAGCCGGGAGCGCTCGCCGGTACGGCCGCCGCCCGGTCCGCTGCGCCCGCCTCCTCCGGTCCGCTGCCGCCGACGGCCACCGGCTCCGGCTCCCCGCCCGTCTTCCCACCGGTCTCGCCGCCGGTCGCGTCCGCCCCCGCGCGCAGGGCGTCCGCCGCCGCGTACAGCTCGGCCGGGTGGACCCCGGCGAAGGACGCGGCGAGGTGCCCGTCGGGCCGTACCAGCAGCACCGTGTGGGCCGCGGCCCCCGGATAGCCCTCGGCGACGAGCAGGTCGGCCCGTACGGGCAGTGCGCTCACCGCCGCCGCGAGCCGCGGCATCACCCCGGCCGTCAGCCAGTGCCGCCGGTCCCACACCCCGGTCCCGGGCGCGATCAGCACCACCAGCAGCCGCCCCCGGCCCAGCAGGTCCCGCAGCGGTACGGTCGCCCCGTCCGGCGCCGTCACGCGCACGTCGGCCGCGAGCGCACCGGGCTCGGTGGCGGTCGGCGCCCCCGCGGCGCAGGGCTGCGGGGCCAGCGGCGAGCGCCCGTACGCCGGCGGCGCGCCCAGCGGCCCGCGCCCGAGGTGGGCCTCCGTCAGCAGGGAGTCGTGGCTGCGGGCCGCGCCCGGCAGGTAGCCGCGCAGCCCCCCGCCCCCGCGCAGCAGCGGCAGGGCCTGGTCGGCGGCGCGCAGCCGGGCGGCGACCGCGGTGCGCCGCTCGCCCTGGTAGCTGTCGAGGAGCGACTCGGAGGCCCCCTGGTGCCAGGCCAGCGAGAGCTTCCAGGCCAGGTTCTCGGCGTCCCGCAGGCCCTCCTCCACGCCCTGGGTGCCGACGGCACCGAGCAGGTGGGCCGCGTCCCCCGCGAGGAAGGCGCGGCCGGAGCGCCAGCGCCGGGCGAGCCGGTGGTGCAGGGTGTGCACGCCGGTGTCCAGGAGCTCGTATGGCGGCACCCCGTCCCCGCACCAGCCGCCGAGGGTCTCGCGGATCCAGCCCACCAGCATGTCCGGGGTGACGAGTTCGCCGCGCGGCTCCAGGAGCCAGTCCAGCCGCCACACCCCGTCGGGCAGGGGGCGGGCCGCGACCTCGGCGGGGGAGCCGGAGCGGGACCACGGCGCCGCGCGGTGCAGCACGGCCTCGTCGGGCCAGGGGAGTTCGGCCCGCAGCGCCGCCACGGCGTGGCGCTCGACGGCGGTGCGGCCCGGGAAGCGGATGTCGAGGAGCTTGCGGACGGTGGAGCGCGCCCCGTCGCAGCCGACCACGTAGCTGCCCCGCCACCAGGTGGTCTCGGCGCCGCGGGTGTGCACGGTGACCCCGTGCGGGTCCTGCTCCAGGGAGTCGACCTTGCTGTCCGTGACCGTCTGGACCAGCGGATGGGCCGCGGCGGCCTCGCGCAGTCCGCGGGCGAGGGCGTGCTGCGGGACGTGGAGCGGGGCCGAGCCGGCCGGGCCGCGGTCCTCGAAGAGGGTGCGTACGGGGTCCTGGCGGCGGCGGACCGTGCGCCAGGCCGTCCACCGGGCCCCTTCGTCGCGCAGGGTGGCGCAGCCCAGGCGCCGGGCCATGGCGGCGGTGTCCGCGTGCAGCACGACGGTCCGGGCGGGCCTCGGCTCGTCCTTGCCGGGCCCTTCGTCGAGCAGTACGGAGCGCACGCCCTGCCCGGCGAGGGCGAGGGAGAGCGCCAGCCCGACGGGCCCCGCGCCGACGACGATCACCGGGTCCACGGCGCGGCCCCCGATGTCCGGTAATTGATCACAGAACGTATGCAACCCACTGCGCGCGCTTGCGTCAAGTGACGCCCGCGCGCCGAACGCCGTGTGGTGCGGCGGAACGCGTCCGCCGCACCACACCGGTCACACCGTCACCTGGTTCCGCGTCAGGTCTTGTCCACCGGGCCGGAGTCGGTGCCCGTGGTCGCCGGGCCGGGGGTGGCGGCCATCTCCTCCACGTCCTCGGCGTGCAGGACCGTGCCCGTGGACCGCTTCGAGCTGCGCAGCCGACGCTCCAGCCAGGAGGCGAAGGTGGTCAGGACGAAGTTCAGCGCGATGTAGATGAGCGCGATCACCACGAGGGTGGCGATGGTGTTCGCCCCGTAGTTGGCGGGGATCGTGCGGTACTGGGCCATGAGGTCGTTGATGCCGAGCACGGCGCCGCCGAGCGCGGTGTCCTTGAGGATCACGACCAGCTGGCTGACCAGGGCGGGCAGCATCGCCGTCACGGCCTGCGGGAGCAGGATGTACATCATGATCTGGCTCTTGCGCATGCCGATCGCCTTCGCGGCGTCGGTCTGCCCGCGGGGCAGCGACAGCACGCCGGCGCGGACCACCTCGGCGATGACGGACGAGTTGTACAGCACCAGGCCCGTGACCACCGCGTAGAGCGGGCGGGACTCGGAGTCGACGCTGGTGAACTGCACGTACAGCTGGTTGCCGAAGATCATCAGCATCAGCACCGGGATGGCGCGGAAGAACTCGACGAACGCGCCGACCGGGCCCCGGACCCACTTGTGGTCCGACAGTCGCCCGATGCCCAGCAGGGCGCCGACCGGCAGGGCGATGACGATGGCCAGGGCGGCCGCCGTCAGGGTCTCGCCGAGACCGGGGAGCAGGTACGTCGTCCAGATGTTGGAGTCGGCGAAGAACGGCTTCCACTTCTCCGCCGTCAGCTGGTTCTTCTCCGCCATGGTGGACAGCACCCACCACAGCACGCCCGCGGCGGCGAGGATGAAGACGACCGCGTAGATGATGTTGCGCTGCCGGGCCTTGGGCCCGGGGGTGTCGTACAGCACCGAGCTCATCGCTTCACCGCCACTCGCTTGGCCAGCCAGCCGAGGAACAGGCCGGTCGGGAGGGTAAGGACGATGAACCCGAAGGCGAAGACCGCGAAGACGGCGAAGAGCGAGTCGGCCTCGTTCTCGATCATTTCCTTCATCAGCAGCGCAGCCTCGGCGACGCCGATGGCCGCGGCCACCGTGGTGTTCTTGGTCAGTGCGATCAGCACGTTCGCCAGCGGGGCCACCACGGCCCGGAAGGCCTGCGGCAGCACGACCAGGGTCAGCACCTGCACGAAGCTCAGCCCCAGCGCGCGGGCGGCCTCGGCCTGACCCTGCGGGACGGTGTTGATGCCGGAGCGCAGCGCCTCGCAGACGAAGGTGCCGGTGTACGCGATGAAGCCGAGGACGGCGAGCCGGAAGCCGGTCTCGTCCGAGTTGCCGCCGCCCAGGGTGACGCCCAGGGTCTGGCCCAGGCCCAGCGAGCAGCCGATGATCAGCAAGGTCAGCGGCGTGTTGCGGACCACGTTGACGTAGCCGGTGCCGAAGGCCCGCATCAGCGGGACCGGGCTGACGCGCATCCCGGCGAGGACCGTGCCCCAGATCAGGGAGCCGATGGCCGAGAAGACGGTGAGCTGCACCGTCACCCAGAAGGCGCCGAGCACGTCGTACTGCGGATTGTCTAGAAAGTCGAACACGGTTGCCCTGCGCTCTCCCCAGGTCGGTCAGCGGGGTGCGCCGCCGGCTGAGGGCCGGCGGCGCACCTCACTGTCGGATCAGCTGCCCTCGGTGATCTGCGGGGCGGGCTCGTTCTTGTAGTTCGCCGGGCCGAAGTTGGCCTTGACGGCCTTCTCCCACTCGCCGCTGGAGACCATCTTCTTCAGCGCGGCGTTGATCTTGGTCTGGAGCTCCTTGTCGCCCTTCTTCAGACCGATGCCGTAGTTCTCGTCGCTCATGGACAGGCCGGCGAGCTTGAACTTGCCCTGGTGGGCGGGCTGGGCGGCGTAGCCGGCCAGGATGGAGGCGTCCGTGGTCAGGGCGTCGACAGCCTTGTTCTCCAGGCCCGTCAGGCACTCGGAGTAGCCGCCCTGCTCGAGCAGGTCGGCCTTCGGCGCCAGCTTCTCCTTGACGTTCTGTGCGGAGGTCGAGCCGGCGACCGAGCAGAGCTTCTTGGAGTTGAGGTCCTCGGGCTTGGTGATCGAGTTGTCGTCGGCGCGGACCAGCAGGTCCTGGTGGGTCAGGAAGTACGGACCCGCGAAGTCGACGACGGCCTTGCGCTTGTCGTTGATCGAGTAGCTCGCGACGACGAACTTGACGTCGCCGTTCTTGATCAGGTTCTCGCGCTCGGCCGACACGGCCTGCTTGAACTCGACCTTCTTGTAGCCGAGCTCCTTGGCCACGTAGTTCGCCACGTCGACGTCGAAGCCCGTGAACTTGCCGTCCGGGGTCTTCAGGCCCAGGCCGGGCTGGTCGAACTTGATGCCCACGACGACCGTGTCGCCGCCGCCCGAGCCCTTGTCGTCGCTGCCGCACGCGGTGGCGGTGAGAGCGAGGACCACGGCTGCGGCGGCCGCGGCTCCGACCTTGGAAACCTTCATGGTGAACTTCCCTCGGGTGAGACGTTGTTGACGTTGCGAGTGCTGCTGACCGGATGAGTACCAGAAGGGAGCGGTCAGTGGTGCAGGATCTTCGACAGGAAGTCCTTGGCGCGGTCGCTGCGGGGGTTGCTGAAGAACTGCTCCGGGGTGGCCTCTTCGACGATCTTCCCGTCGGCCATGAAGACCACGCGGTTGGCGGCGGAGCGGGCGAAGCCCATCTCGTGCGTCACCACGACCATCGTCATGCCCTCGCGGGCCAGCTGCTGCATGACCTCCAGCACCTCGTTGATCATCTCCGGGTCCAGGGCCGAGGTCGGCTCGTCGAAGAGCATGACCTTCGGGTCCATGGCCAGGGCGCGGGCGATCGCCACGCGCTGCTGCTGGCCTCCGGAGAGCTGCGCCGGGTACTTGTCGGCCTGGCTGCCCACGCCCACCCGGTCCAGCAGCGCGCGGGCCTTCTCGACCGCGGCGGCGCTGTCGGCCTTGCGGACCTTCAGCTGGCCCAGCGTCACGTTCTCCAGCACCGTCTTGTGCGCGAAGAGGTTGAACGACTGGAACACCATGCCGACGTCCGCCCGCAGCCGGGCGAGCTCGCGGCCCTCGGACGGCAGCTCCTTGCCGTCGATGGTGATCGTGCCGGAGTCGATGGTCTCCAGCCGGTTGATCGTCCTGCACAGCGTCGACTTGCCCGATCCCGAAGGACCGATCACGACCACGACCTCACCGCGGGCGATGCTCAGGTTGACGTCCTGGAGCACGTGCAGCGCGCCGAAGTGCTTGTTGACGTCGCTCAGTACGACCAGGCTGTCGGCGGCGGGAACCGCGTCCTGCGTGCCCTTGTCCACTGATACTCCGCTCATCGGCTTCCAGCTCCGTCCTCCTCGGTTGGGAGGACAGTAGTGACCGGGCGAGCGCACCGTCATCACATCTGAGCGAGAATTGAGGATAACGATAGGGCCTCGGCCGGGTACGCAGCGTGAGCGTCGCGCGTGTACGCGTACCGGGTGCATAACGGAAGACGCGCCGGGGCGGAACCCCCTTGACGTGGGCGTCTTCATCCGCGTGGATGCATGGTGGCCCTGACGTGACCGGGTACGGGCCGGGAAGCGGCCGGAACGAGAACGGAAAGGGGGACTTCCCGTGAGACTTCTGCTCGTCGAGGACGACGACCACGTGGCGGCCGCCCTGTCCGCCATCCTCGCGCGCCACGGCTTCCAGGTCGTGCACGCCCGCAGCGGCGAGGAGGCCCTGCAGGCCCTGCTGCCCGCCGGAGCCCAGGGCGCCGCCGTGCCCTACGGGGTCATCCTGCTCGACCTCGGCCTGCCCGACCAGGACGGCTACGAGGTCTGCGGGAAGATCCGCAAGCGCACCAGCACCCCGGTGATCATGGTGACGGCGCGCAGCGACGTGCGCTCCCGGATCCACGGGCTCAACATGGGCGCCGACGACTACGTGGTCAAGCCGTACGACACCGGCGAGCTGCTCGCCCGCATCCACGCCGTCAGCCGCCGCACCGCGGGCGCCGACGAGCCGGCCGCCGCCGCGGGCTCCGTGGTCCGCCTCGGGCCCGTCAGCGTCGAGCTGGCCACCCGGCGGGTCACCGTCGACGGGGCCGACGTACCGCTCACGCGCAAGGAGTTCGACCTGCTGGCCCTGCTCGCCCAGCGGCCCGGGGTGGTCTTCCGGCGCGAGCAGATCATCAGCGAGGTCTGGCGCACCAGCTGGGAGGGGACCGGCCGCACCCTGGAGGTGCACGTGGCCTCCCTCCGCTCCAAGCTGCGGATGCCCGCCCTCATCGAGACCGTCCGCGGCGTGGGCTACCGGCTCGTCGCCCCCGCCTCCTGACGGAGCCCCGCAGTGCGCACCCGGCTCCTGCCCCTGCTCGTCGTCCTCATGGCCGGCGTGCTGGTCGCCCTCGGCTTCCCGCTCGCCGTCAGTCTGGCCGCGGCCCAGCAGCAGCACGTGGTCGTGGACCGGATCGACGACACCGCGCGCTTCGCCGCCCTCGCCCAGTTCGTGAAGGACTCCGAGTCCGGCGCCTCCGAGGGCACCGACGAGCGCCGCGAGACCCTCCAGCTCGAACTGGCCCGCTACCAGGAGCTGTACGGGATCCGGGCCGGGGTCTTCCTGCGCGACGACAACGCCATGGCCCGCGCCCCCGGCTGGTGGAACCTGCCCGAGGAGGGCCAGGGCCGGCGCGCCTTCGAGGAGGCCCTCGCCGGGCGCCGCAGCCACGACCCGCCGCAGGTCTGGCCCTGGCAGCAGCACGGCCGGCTGGTCGTCGCCTCCCCGGTGGTGCTCGACGGGGACGTGGTCGCCGTCGTGGTCACCGACTCGCCGACCGGGCCGATGCGCGCCCGGATCCTGCACGGCTGGCTCCTGATCGGCGCCGGGCTCGCCGCCGCCATGCTCCTCGCCTTCGGCGCCGCCCTGCGGCTCACCAGCTGGGTGCTGCGCCCCGTACGGATCCTCGACGCCGCCACCCACGACATCGCGACCGGGCAGTTCAACTCCCGGGTCGCGGCCTCCGGGGGGCCGCCGGAACTGCGCCGCCTGGCCCGCTCGTTCAACGAGATGGCCGACCACGTCGAGGACTCGCTCGAACAGCAGCGGGCCTTCGTCGCCGACGCCTCCCACCAGCTGCGCAACCCGCTCGCCGCCCTCCTGCTGAGGATCGAGCTGCTCGCCCTGGAACTCCCCGAGGGGAACGAGGAGATCGCCTCGGTGCGGACCGAGGGCAAGCGGCTCGCCCAGGTCCTCGACGACCTCCTCGACCTCGCCCTCGCCGAGCACGCCTCCGCCGAGAACACCCTCGTCGACATCGCGGCCCTCACCGCCGAGCGGGTGGCCGCCTGGCGGCCGTACGCGGAGGAGAAGGGCGTACGGCTCACGGGGAGCGACGCGGGGCCGGCCGACAGTAAGGCGGTCACGGCGGTCACGGCGGGCGGCTCCGCCGCCGGACTGCGCCCGGTGACCGGCTGGGCCGACCCCATCGCCCTGTCGAGCGCCCTCGACGCGGTGATCGACAACGCCCTCAAGTTCACGCCGCCGGGCGAGGAGGTCACGGTCGGCACGGCCGTCGCGGGCGCGTACGCCACCGTCGTCGTCGGGGACCGGGGGCCCGGCCTGACGGGGGAGGAGCTGGAGCGCATCGGCGACCGCTTCTGGCGCAGCGGCCGGCACCAGAACGTGAAGGGCTCCGGCCTCGGACTGTCGATCTCCCGCGCCCTCCTCGCCAAGAGCGGCGGCAGCCTCGCCTACGCCGCGAACCCCCCGCACGGGCTCCGCGTCACCGTCTCCGTACCGCGCCGCGCACCGGGGGCCTGACGGGGCCCGCCGGGCGCCCGGCGGCCGCTGTCCACAGCCCCGGACAGGGCCGCGGCGGCGGCCGCATACTGAAGCGAGACGATCTCCCAGGGAGCCGCCCGTGACCACCCCCGCCTCCACCGTTCCCGTGCCGCGCGCGGACGCCGCCACCCGCGCCGCCGGGCTGACCGCGGCCGTCGACATCGGGGGCACCAAGATCGCCGGGGCCCTCGTCGGACCGGAGGGGACCCTGAGCGCGCCCGTCCGCCGCCCCACCCCCCGCGCCGCGGACCCCGAGGCGGTCATGGCGGCCGTCGCCGAGGTGGTCGCGGACCTGTCCGCCGAC
The DNA here is from genome assembly GCF_055600495.1 of Streptomyces sp. NPDC038213. NCBI lineage: Bacteria > Bacillati > Actinomycetota > Actinomycetes > Kitasatosporales > Streptomycetaceae > Streptomyces > Streptomyces sp. NPDC038213. Next base: position 90,895 of record NZ_JBVJYM010000022.1, on the reverse strand, counting down.
CCCGCCTGGGGGGAGGTCCGGCGCTGCGGCATCGGCAGCGCGGGCCCCGTCGACTCCGCCCGGGGCACGGTCAGCCCGGTCAACATCGGCGCCTGGCGCGGATTCCCCGTCCTCTCCCGTACGGCCGCCGAGCTCGCCGCCCGCGGCGCCGCGGTCCCCGCCGTCCTGGTCGGCGACGGGGTGGCCATGACCGCCGCCGAGCACTGGCTCGGCGCCGCCCGCGGCCGGGACAACGCCCTGTGCCTCGTGGTGTCCACCGGAGTCGGCGGGGGTCTCGTCCTCGACGGCCGCCTCCACACCGGCCCCACGGGCAACGCCGGACACATCGGCCACATGTCCGTGGCCTTCGACGGGGAGCCCTGCGCCTGCGGCGGCCGCGGCTGCGTCGAATCCATCGCCTCGGGGACCGCCATCGCCCGCTGGGCGCGCGACCAGGGCTGGAGCGGACCCGACCCCACCGCCGCCGGAGTGGCCGCCGCCGCCCGCGCCGGCGACCCGCTCGCCCTCAGGGCCTTCGACCGCGCGGGCCGCGCCCTCGCCGCGGCCGTCGCCGCCACCGCCACCCTCGTCGAGACCGACATCGCCGTCATCGGCGGCGGGGTCGCCGCCGCGGGCGACGTGCTCTTCGGCCCCGTCCGCGCCCACCTCGCCGAGTACGCCGCCCTGTCCTTCGTCCAGGAGCTCACGGTGGTCCCCGCCGCCCTCGGCACCTCGGCCGGGCTCATCGGGGCCGCGGCAGCCGCCATCGAACTGCTCCCGGCCTCCTGACGGACAGGGGCCCGGCCCCGCAGCGGGGGCCGGGCCTTCGACCGCGAGCGGGGAGGAGACGGGCTACGGCTTCACGGAGCGGTAGTAGCGGGCCGCGCCCTCGTGCAGCCCGAGCGGGGCCGTGTAGATCGCCGTCCGCAGGTCCACCAGCTGCGCCGCGTGGACGTCGCGCCCGATCCGGTCGCGGCTCCCGATCACCGTCCGGGTCAGCGCCTCGGTCAGGTCGGCGTCCGTGCGCTCCGTGGTCACGAGCAGGTTCGGCACGGCCAGCGTGGAGATCCCGGTGGCGTTCTGCGCCCGCGGATAGGCCTCCGGGGGCACCACCGCCGCCCGGTAGAACCGCGCCGGGGACCCGCCGCGCTGCAGCACCTGCATCAGGTCGCCCAGCTGCACCAGCCGGATGCTGGTCCGCTCCGACAGCGCCCGTACGGCGTTCGTCGGCAGTCCGCCCGACCAGAAGAAGGCATCGATCCGGCCGGCCTCCAGCTCCGCCGGCATCGTGTCGATCCCGATCGGGACCGGCGTGATGTCCCTCGCCGGATCCAGGTCCGCCGCCGTCAGCAGCCGCTCGGCGATCAGCCGCACCCCCGAGCCCGGCTGGCCGATCGCCACCCGCTTGCCCGCGAGGTCCTTCACCGACTCCACCCGCGAGGCGTTCAGCACCACCAGCTGCACGTAGTCGTCGTACAGCCGCGCGCAGCCCCGCAGCCGGTCCGCGCCCGGCTTGGCGTCCTGCCGGTACTTCGCCACCGCGTCCGCCGTGGCGATCGTGAAGTCCGCGCTGCCGCCCGCCACCCGGTCCAGGTTCTGCTGGGAGCCCTCGCTCGGCAGCAGGGACACGTCCAGCGCGGGCAGGTCCCGCGCCAGCGCCTGCTGGAGCAGCTCGCCGTAGCGCTGGTACACGCCCGAACGCCCGCCGGTGCTGAAGCTGAGCTCGCCCGACGGCTGCGCCTTCCCCGGCGGCAGCAGCCACCACAGCAGGAGTCCGAACACGGCGAGAGCGGCCGTCGCGCCCAGCAGCGCACGACGCCTGCTGATCCTGACCCGGGAGAACCGGGGAAACGCGAGGGGCACGCCTTCGATCCTGCCAGCCCCCGCCGCACATGTCACGGGCCGCCCGCCGATCCCGGCACCCGTCCGGAGGCCCGCGGCCGCACCCTTACCCTTGAGGGCATGAGCAGCGCGGAGCCGGGCGGAGCAGTGGCCGCCAAGGGAACATACGAGGTGCGCACCTACGGGTGCCAGATGAACGTGCACGACAGCGAGCGGCTCTCCGGCCTGCTGGAGGACGCCGGGTACGTCCGCGCTCCCCAGGGCTCCGACGGCGACGCCGACGTGGTGGTCTTCAACACCTGCGCGGTGCGGGAGAACGCCGACAACAAGCTGTACGGCAACCTCGGCCGGCTCGCCCCGATGAAGACCAAGCGCCCCGGGATGCAGATCGCCGTCGGCGGCTGCCTGGCCCAGAAGGACCGCGACACCATCGTCACCCGGGCCCCCTGGGTCGATGTGGTCTTCGGCACGCACAACATCGGCAAGCTGCCCGTGCTGCTGGAGCGCGCCCGCGTCCAGGAGGAGGCGCAGGTCGAGATCGCCGAGTCGCTGGAGGCCTTCCCCTCCACGCTGCCGACCCGCCGCGAGTCCGCGTACGCCGCCTGGGTCTCGATCTCCGTGGGCTGCAACAACACCTGCACCTTCTGCATCGTCCCCGCCTTGCGCGGCAAGGAGGAGGACCGCCGGCCCGGCGACATCCTCGCCGAGATCGAGGCGCTCGTCGCCGAGGGCGTCTCCGAGATCACCCTGCTCGGGCAGAACGTGAACGCCTACGGCTCCGACCTCGGCGACCGCGAGGCCTTCTCGAAGCTGCTGCGGGCCTGCGGGCAGATCGAGGGCCTGGAGCGGGTCCGCTTCACCTCGCCGCACCCGCGCGACTTCACGGACGACGTGATCGCCGCCATGGCCGAGACCCCGAACGTGATGCCGCAGCTGCACATGCCGCTCCAGTCCGGCTCGGACACCGTCCTGAAGGCCATGCGCCGCTCGTACCGCCAGGAGCGCTTCCTCGGGATCATCGAGAAGGTGCGCGCCGCGATCCCGCACGCCGCCATCTCCACCGACATCATCGTCGGCTTCCCCGGGGAGACCGAGGAGGACTTCGAGCAGACGATGCACGCGGTCCGCGAGGCCCGCTTCGCCAACGCCTTCACCTTCCAGTACTCCAAGCGGCCCGGCACCCCCGCCGCCGAGATGGACGGGCAGATCCCCAAGGAGGTCGTCCAGGAGCGGTACATGCGCCTGGTCGCCCTCCAGGAGGAGATCTCCTGGGACGAGAACAAGAAGCAGGTCGGACGGGTCCTCGAGGTCATGGTCGCCGAGGGCGAGGGCCGCAAGGACGGCTCCACGCAGCGGCTGTCCGGCCGCGCCCCCGACAACCGCCTCGTCCACTTCACCAAGCCGGACGCCGAGGTCCGCCCCGGCGACGTGGTCACCGTCGAGATCACCTACGCCGCCCCGCACCACCTGCTCGCCGAGGGCCCGACCACCGAGGTGCGCCGGACCCGCGCCGGTGACGCCTGGGAGAAGCGCAACACCGCCCCGGCCCAGCCCGCCGGCGTGATGCTCGGCCTCCCGTCGATCGGCGCCCCGGCCCCGCTGCCGGCCGTAACGGGCGGCTGCTCGGCCCTCTGAGCCACCGGCCGCAGGCGCCCGCGGGACCGCGGACGCCTGCGGCCGCCGCCGGGCCGCCCCGCCGGCCGGTACGGCGTACTACGCTGCGGATCATGCTCGTAGCCGCCGCCGTATGCCCCTGCCCGCCTCTGCTCGTGCCGCAGGTCGCGGCCGGGGCGGCCGAAGAACTCGCCGACGCGCGCACCGCGTGCTCCGACGCGCTCGCCGTCCTCGCCGCCTCCCGGCCCGACCTGCTCGTCGTCGTCGGGCCCGCGGGGGAGGACGGTCCCGGCACGTACGCCCAGGGCGCCCCCGGGTCCTTCCGCCGGTTCGGCGTCGACGTGCGGGTGGCGCTGGGTCCGGCCGCGGACGGGGAGGCCTCCGGTGCTGCGCCGGGAGCGCCGGCCGGTCCTCGCGAACTGCCCGCACCCCTCGCCGTCGCCGGCTGGCTCCTGGAGCACACCGCCTGGTCCGCCGCCCCCGTCGAGGGGCTCGCCGTCGCCGCGGACCTGCCGCCCGCCGACTGCGCGGAGACCGGCCGCGGGCTCGCCGGACGGGCCGCCCGCGTGGCCCTGCTCGTGATGGGCGACGGCAGCGCCTGCCGCAGCCTGAAGGCGCCCGGCTACCTCGACGAGCGTGCCGAGGCCTTCGACGCCGCCGCCGCGGCCGCCCTCGGCGCCGCCGACACCGCCGCCCTCGCCGCGGTCGACCCCGGGCTCGGCGCGCAGCTGCAGGCGGCCGGCCGCGCCCCCTGGCAGGTGCTCGCCGGAGCCGGCGAGGGCGCCGGACTCGACGGCCGGCTGCTCTACGAGGACGCGCCGTACGGGGTCGGCTACCTGGTCGCCGCCTGGTCCTGACCCGCCCCCGGGCCGCCCGGGTGCGCCGAAGGGGCGCGGGGCACTGCCCGCGCCCCTCCGCCGGGGAGTGTCAGGAGGCCGCCGGACCGCTCCCCGGCGTGCTGCCGCCCTCGGGGCCGTCCTTGTGGGCGATCTTGCCCAGGGCGTCCTTGGCCTTGTCCGTACCGCTCGAGATCCGAGTGCTGTACTTGCCGTGGGTCTTGGAGTCCACGGCCTTCGCGACCTTGTCCAGGCCCTCGCCGATCTTGCCCTCGTGCTGCTGCGCGAGGTCGCCGACCTTTTCCTTGGCCGGCGCGAGCTTGGCCTTGAGATTGTCCAGCAGGCCCATGGGTCACCTTCTCCTGGCGTAAACGTGGTAACTGGCAGAGCTACGGCAGGCGCGCCCGCCGGTTTCGCCGTCCGCCGCCTCTGCTGACCTCCCGGCGGACCCCACGACAGGGTCCTCCGCCGGGCGGCGAAACCGATCAAACACGCCCATGTCTACCCCCACAACGTTACTCGCGCGCCGTGAGTTCCGCGTGGGTGCACCGGGTCCCGCCGGGCCCGCACGGCCCGTTCGGTGAGCGGCCCGGTGTTTGCGAAACTGGGGCGGTGAGTACTGCAGCCCCCGCCCCGCGGGTCATCGCCGTCGTCGGCCCCACTGCCGCCGGAAAGTCCGATCTGGGCGTCGCCCTCGCCCGGTGGTCCGGCGGCGAGGTCGTCAACGCCGACTCCATGCAGCTCTACCGCGGGATGGACATCGGCACGGCCAAGCTGACCCCCGCGGAGCGGGGCGGCGTCCCGCACCACCTCCTCGACGTCTGGGACGTCACCGAGACCGCCAGCGTCGCCGAGTACCAGCGGATCGCCCGCGCCGAGATCGACCGGCTGCTCGCCGAGGGACGCACCGCGGTCCTCGTCGGAGGCTCGGGCCTCTACGTGCGCGCGGCCGTCGACGCCCTGGAGTTCCCGGGCACCGATCCGGCCGTACGCGCCCGCCTGGAGGAGGAGCTGACCCTGCGCGGCCCCGGCGCCCTGCACGCCCGGCTGGCCGCCGCCGACCCGGCCGCCGCCCAGGCCATCCTGCCCAGCAACGGCCGCCGGATCGTCCGGGCCCTGGAGGTCATCGAGATCACCGGGCGCCCCTTCACCGCGAACCTGCCCGGCCCCGACCCCGTCTACGACTGCGTCCAGATCGGCGTCGACGTGGGCCGCCCGGAGCTCGACGAGCGGATCACCCGGCGCGTGGACCGGATGTGGGAGGACGGGCTCGTCGAGGAGGTGCGCACCCTGGAGGCCGCCGGGCTGCGCGACGGGGTCACCGCCTCCCGCGCCCTCGGCTACCAGCAGGTGCTCGCCGCCCTCGCGGGGGAGTGCACGGAGGACGAGGCGCGCGCCGAGACCGTACGCGCCACCAAGCGCTTCGCGCGCCGCCAGGACTCGTGGTTCCGCCGTGATCCGCGGGTCCACTGGCTGAGCGGGGCCGCCGCGGACCGGGGGGAACTCACCGGACTCGCGCAGTCGTTGGTCGAACGAGCGGTTACAGCCTGATCACGTGATGGCATCGGGACGCTCCGGACGCCCGTCCGGGGTCCGCGGCCGTGCCATCATCAAACTTCGGCGAGCGAAGTCCTAGTGGGGAGGGCACGTGGCGATGGAGGCCGGCCCTCGAGACACCGGGCGCGAAGGCACCGGACGGGATCCGGAGGCGGTGCGTCCTGCCGTCCCCGTACTGCCCGCGGCGCCCGCCGCCCCCGCTGTCCCCGCGGTCCTCGGGCTGCCCGCCGACCCGGGCCTGCTGAGCCCCGACGGGCCCGAGACCGAGGAGCCCGCCGCCGAGTTCGAGGTCGAGCTGCGGCCGCAGCGCCGGCTGCGGATCTGGCAGCTGGCCCCCATCGTCGGGCTCGCGGCCGCCGGCTCCCTGATGTTCGCCTTCCCCCTCGCCTTCGAGTTCGGCGACGGCGGGGCCGTCGTCGCCATGCTCGGCCTGCTCATCAGCAGCTGCGCCGGGGGCTGGGGCATGATGGCCGCCCGCCGGGTCGGCTACACCTGGCCGGGCCTGCCCGCCCGCGGCTCCGGCACCCGCCCGGACTGGCGGATCGTCGTGCTGTACGCGGCCGTGGTGCTGACGGTCGCCTTCCTCGCCGTCTGGCGCGTGGCGCGCCTGCGCTGACCGGCCGCGCGCCGGCCGCCGTAGCGTCGCAGCCCATCGCCGTACCGTCTTGCCCGTACGGTCCCGCCGTCCCGCGCCGTCCCGCGCCGTCCCGCGCCGTCCCTGTCGTACCCGTCCGCCGTCCACGGACCGGGCGCCCCCGCCGCCGCGGCGCCCGCCCCCGTACGATGGCCGCGTGACCACCACGCACCTCGCCTTCCTCAAGGGCCACGGGACCGAGAACGACTTCGTGATCATCCCGGACCCTGACAACTCCGTCGCCCTCTCCCCGGCCGCCGTCGCGCGGCTGTGCGACCGCCGGGCCGGCATCGGCGGGGACGGCGTGCTGCACGTGGTCCGCTCCGCGGCCCACCCCGAGGCGCGGCACATGGCCGACGGGGCCGAGTGGTTCATGGACTACCGCAACAGCGACGGCACGATCGCCGAGATGTGCGGCAACGGCGTCCGCGTCTTCGCCCGCTACCTCCAGCACGCGGGCCACGCCGAGCCCGGCGACCTCGCCGTCGCCACCCGCGGCGGGATCAAGAAGGTCCACCTCGACAAGGCCGGGGCGGTCACCGTCTCCATGGGCCGGGCCCGCCTCCCCGAAGGGGACGTCACCGTCTCCGTCGGCGACCGCAGCTGGCCCGCCACGAACGTGGACATGGGCAACCCGCACGCCGTGGCCTTCGTCGCCGACCTCGCCGAGGCCGGGAACCTGTACGACGCCCCGCCCTTCAGCCCCGCCTCCGCCTACCCGGACGGCGTCAACGTCGAGTTCGTCGCCGACCGCGGCCCGCGGCACGTGGCGATGCGCGTCCACGAGCGCGGCTCCGGCGAGACCCGCTCCTGCGGCACCGGCGCCTGCGCCGTCGCCGTCGCCACCGCCCGCCGCGACGGGGCCGACCCCGCCGCCACCGGAGAGCCCGTCACCTACACCGTCGACGTCCCCGGCGGCACCCTCGTCATCACCGAGCACCCCGACGGCGCCGTGGAGATGACCGGCCCCGCCGTGATCGTGGCCGAAGGCGAGATCGATCCCGCCTGGCTGACCGAAACGGCTTTCGCCTAGAGCTTCCCTCGAATGGGTGATCCGGTTCACGCTGAGCGAGAGCCGGACTGCGCCACGTGGTGGGGTCGGTAACATCAGACACCGGCCCCGGGGGCTCCACCCCCCGCCCACCCACCGCCGGTCGAAGCCGCCGCCGGAGGTGCCCCATGAGTGCAGAGGCCACGAACCCCGATACGGGAGCGGAGCTCCGGTTGCCGGGCTCCCTCGCCCGCAGACGCGGCCGCACCCGCCTCGACCTGCGCAGACTGGGCCGCGCGGCCCTGCTCGGCACGGCCCCCCGCGACCGCCTCCCCGACGCCATCGGGCATGTCGCGGAGGCCCACCGCGCCCACCATCCCGACGCGGACCTCTCCGTCCTGCGGCGCGCGTACCTCCTCGCGGAGACCTCCCACCGCGGCCAGATGCGCAAGAGCGGCGAACCGTACATCACGCACCCGCTCGCGGTGACCCTGATCCTCGCCGAACTGGGCGCCGAGACCACCACCTTGACGGCCTCCCTGCTCCACGACACCGTCGAGGACACGGACGTGACCCTCGATCAGGTGCGGGAGGAGTTCGGCGACGAGGTCCGCTTCATCGTCGACGGGGTCACCAAACTGGAGAAGGTGGACTACGGCGCCGCCGCCGAGCCCGAGACCTTCCGCAAGATGCTCGTCGCCACCGGCAACGACGTCCGCGTGATGTCCATCAAACTCGCCGACCGGCTGCACAACATGCGCACCCTCGGCGTGATGCGCCCCGAGAAACAGGCGCGCATCGCCAAGGTCACCCGCGACGTCCTCATCCCGCTCGCCGAACGCCTCGGCGTCCAGGCCCTCAAGACCGAGCTGGAAGACCTCGTCTTCGCCATCCTCCACCCCGAGGAGTACGAGGCCACCCGCGCCCTCATCGCCTCCCACGCGGCCGAGGACGACCCGCTGCCCGCCATCGCCGCATCCGTCCGCACCGTCCTGCGCGAATCCGGCATCCCCGCCGAAGTCCAGGTCCGCCCCCGGCACTTCGTCTCCGTCCACCGCATCGCGCGCAAGCGCGGGGCGCTGCGCGGCGCCGACTTCGGCCGGCTGCTCGTCCTCGTCGCGGAGGACGCCGACTGCTACGGCGTCCTCGGCGAACTGCACACCTGCTTCACGCCCGTCATCTCGGAGTTCAAGGACTTCATCGCCGCCCCCAAGTTCAACCTCTACCAGTCCCTCCACACCGCCGTCGCAACCGGCGGGTACGTCGCCGAGGTCCTCATCCGCACCCACCGGATGCACCTCGTCGCCGAAGCCGGGGTCATCGCCCTCGGCAACCCGTACGTGGGCACCGAGCCGGGGACGGGCCCGTGCGCGGCCGCCGCCGCACCGGCCGACGCGCCCGCGGGGGGCCTCGCGGGGGCGGGAGCCGCCGCCGGGGCGGGGGCCGTCACGGGAGGGGCGGGGCCGGGTGCCGAATCCGCGTCCGCGTCCGTGTCGGATTCCGCGTCCGCGTCCGTGTCCGCGCGGCAGACCGGAGCCGCCGCTTCCGACCCGGTCGGCGAGCGCGCCGACCCCACCCGGCCCGGCTGGCTGTCCCGCCTCCTCACCTGGCAGCAGTCCGCCCCCGACCCCGACACCTTCTGGACCTCCCTGCGCGCCGAACTGGCCCAGGACCGGGAGATCACCGTCTTCCTCACCGAAGGCCCCGGCTCCGGCTCCGGAACCGTCAGCCTGCCCGCCGGCGCCACCTGCGTCGACGCCGCCTACGCCCGGCTCGCAGAGGCCGCCCACGCCTGCATCGGGGCCCGCGTCAACGGCCGCATCGCCGCCCTCGGCACCCGCCTCGCCGACGGCGACACCGTCCAGCTCCTCGTCGGCCAGGACGCCGCCTCCGGACCCGCCCCCGAATGGCTCGAACACGCCCGCACCCCGGCCGCCCGCATCGCCATCAGCGGCTGGCTCCGGGCCCACCCCGACGGCGCCGCCGTCCCCACGGCCGCCCCCCGGGCCCCACTGCCCATGTCCGCCCTGCGCGACGCCGGAGGCAACGCCGTCGCCGACCTGCCCGACGCCACCGTCCGGCTCGCCGGGTGCTGTACGCCCGTACCGCCCGACCCGGTCGCCGGGTTCGTCGTACGCGGCGGGGTCGTCACCGTCCACCGCATCGCCTGCCCCGCCGTGGACCGGCTCCGCGACAGCGGCCGCAGCGCGGTCGCCGTGCACTGGCGGGCCACCGCCGACTGCCGCGTCACCCTCGTAGCCGAATCGTTCGGCCGCCCCCGGCTCCTGGCCGACCTCACCGAGGCCATGTCCCGCCAGGGCGTCTCCATCGTCTCCGCCACCGTCGAACCCCCCAACCGCCAGCGCGTCCGGCACACGTACACCGTGCAGCTCCCCGACGCCGCGGGCCTGCCCGCCCTCATGCGCGCCATGCGCGAGGTCCCCGGCGTCTACGACGTCGGCCGCACCTGAGGTCACCACCCCGCCCGGCCGGGTCTCCCTTTCGGGTGGGGCCGTCGCGCGCCGTCCACGGGCGCGTGGCGGGCGCTGGTAGCGGTGGTCCATGCAGCTCACCTCCCGCCGCCTGCGCGCCGCCCTCCTCGGCGCCGCCGCGCTGACCCTGGCCGCCGCCCTGCCCCCGCCGCAGCCCCTCGGCATCGGGGACACCCTCTTCCCCGCCCTCGGCAACCCCGGCTACGACGTCCTCGCGTACGACCTGTCGTTCACGTACACCGGCAACACCACCCCCCTCGACGCGGTCACCACCATCGAGGCCCGCACCCTCGCCCCGCTGGAGCGCATCAACCTCGACTTCACCCACGGCACCGTGGCATCGGCCCGGGTCAACGGCGCCGAAGCCGCCTTCGCCACGGCCGGCGAGGACCTGGTGCTCACCCCCGCGCGGCCCGTCCCCCAGGGCGCCCCGCTGCGGATCACCGTCCGCCACACCAGCGACCCGCGCGGCAGCGGCGACGGGGGCTGGGTGCCCACCGAGGACGGGCTCGCCATGGCCAACCAGGCCGACGCCGCCCACCGCGTCTTCCCCTGCAACGACCACCCCTCCGACAAGGCGCAGTTCCGCATCAGCGTCACCGCCCCCGCCGGACTCACCGCCGTCGCCAACGGACTCCCCGAATCCGCCGTCCGCCACTCCGGCGGCAAGGCCCTGACCTGGACCTACCGCACCGTCCACCCCATGGCCACCGAACTCGCCCAGGTCTCCATCGGCAAGTCCGCCGTCGTCCACCGCACCGGCCCCGGCGGCCTGCCCCTGCGCGACGTGGTCCCCGCCGCCGACCGCGAGCGCTTCGAGCCCTGGCTCGCCAAGACCCCCGGCCACCTCGCGTGGATGGAGGAGCGCGTCGGCCGCTACCCCTTCGAGAACTACGGGATCCTCATCGCCCGCGCCCGCACCGGGTTCGAGCTGGAGACGCAGACCCTCTCCCTCTTCGAGAGCGTCCTCTTCACCGACCCCGGCTACCCCGCCTGGTACGTCGAGGCCGTCATGGTCCACGAACTGGCCCACCAGTGGTTCGGCAACAGCGTCACCCCCCGCACCTGGTCCGACCTGTGGCTCAACGAGGGCCACGCCACCTGGTACGAGGCCCTGTACGCCGACGGCCTCGGCAAGTACTCCCTGGAACGGCGCATGCGCGAGGCGTACCAGCGCTCCGACCAGTGGCGCGCCGCCGGCGGCCCCCCGGCCGCCCCCAAGCCCGCCGCACCCGGCCAGAAGATCGGCCTCTTCCGGCCCGTGGTCTACGACGGCTCCGCCCTCGTCCTGTACGCCCTGCGCCAGGAGATCGGCACCCGCGCCTTCGACCTGCTGGAGCGCCGCTGGGTCGCCGAGCACAAGGACGGGGTGGCGGGCACCGCAGACTTCACCGCCCTCGCCTCCGAGATCGCCGGACGCGACCTCGGCCCCTTCTTCCAGGCCTGGCTGTACGGCAGGACGACCCCGCCGATGCCCGGCCACCCCGACTGGAAGCCCGCGAAAAGCGTGTGACTCCCGCTCCCCGGGCATGCCAGTATCGACAGGTCGGTGCCGCACCCCGGTCCGGACCACCGGCAGGGGCGAGGCCCCGGGAATCTTCCGGAGCCGCCGCGCGTTGTCGCCGACACAGAGCATTCGTATCGACGTAAGGATCCAATGACCTCCTCTTCTTCCCCTTCCCAGGATGCGCGCGACCCCCGGGACGCAGACGCGCAGAGCTTCACCGAGAGCCTTCGGGCCGATGCCCTGATGGAAGAGGACGTCGCCTGGAGCCACGAGATCGACGGAGAGCGGGACGGCGACCAGTTCGACCGCTCCGAGCGCGCGGCCCTGCGCCGCGTCGCGGGCCTCTCCACCGAGCTCGAAGACGTCACCGAGGTCGAGTACCGCCAGCTGCGCCTGGAGCGCGTCGTGCTGGTCGGCGTCTGGACCTCGGGGACCGTCGGAGACGCGGAGAACTCCCTTGCGGAGCTCGCCGCGCTCGCCGAGACCGCGGGCGCCCTCGTGCTCGACGGTGTCATCCAGCGCCGCGACAAGCCTGACCCGGCCACCTTCATCGGTTCCGGCAAGGCCCGCGAGCTGCGCGACATCGTCATGTCGAGCGGCGCCGACACCGTGGTCTGCGACGGCGAGCTCAGCCCCGGCCAGCTCATCGCCCTCGAAGACGTCGTCAAGGTGAAGGTGGTCGACCGGACCGCCCTCATCCTCGACATCTTCGCCCAGCACGCCAAGTCCCGCGAGGGCAAGGCGCAGGTCGCACTCGCGCAGATGCAGTACATGCTGCCGCGGCTGCGCGGCTGGGGCCAGTCGCTGTCCCGGCAGATGGGCGGCGGCGGCGGTGGCGGCATGGCCACCCGCGGTCCCGGTGAGACCAAGATCGAAACGGACCGGCGCCGGATCCGCGAGAAGATGGCGAAGATGCGCCGGGAGATCGCGGAGATGAAGACCGGCCGCGACATCAAGCGGCAGGAGCGCCGGCGGAACAAGATCCCGTCCGTCGCGATCGCCGGCTACACCAACGCGGGCAAGTCCTCGCTGCTCAACCGCCTCACGGGCGCGGGCGTCCTGGTGGAGAACGCGCTGTTCGCCACCCTCGACCCGACCGTGCGCCGCGCCGAGACCCCGAGCGGCCGGGTCTACACCCTGGCCGACACGGTCGGCTTTGTCCGGCACCTGCCCCACCACCTCGTCGAGGCGTTCCGCTCCACGATGGAGGAGGTCGGCGACTCCGACCTCATCCTGCACGTGGTCGACGGATCGCACCCGGCGCCGGAGGAGCAGCTGGCGGCGGTGCGCGAGGTGATCCGGGAGGTCGGCGCCGTCGACGTACCGGAGATCGTCGTCATCAACAAGGCCGATGCGGCGGACCCCCTGGTCCTCCAGCGCCTGCTGCGGATCGAGCGGCACTCCATCGCCGTATCGGCGCGTACGGGCATGGGCATGGACGAGCTGCTCGCGCTCATCGACTCCGAGCTGCCCCGCCCGTCCGTGGAGGTGGAGGCCCTGGTGCCCTACACCCACGGCGGACTGGTCGCCCGGACCCACGCCGAGGGCGAGATGATCTCCGAGGAGCACACCGCGGAGGGCACGCTGATCAAGGCGCGGGTCAACGAGGAGCTGGCCGCCGACCTCGCGCCGTACGTGCCGGCGAAGCAGTGACAGCGCACTGACGGCGTCCTGACCGTGCGCTGACGGTGCGGGCACCGCGTCCGCGCGGAACACACGAGAAGGGCCCCGGCCCCCCGACTGCGGGGGCCGGGGCCCTTTCGCTCCGTGCTGCTCAGCGCGCGGCGGCTGCCGCCTTGCTGCTGACCGCCTCGAACACGGCCTTGGCCTCGGGACCCAGCCGCGGACCCGCCAGCCACCCCGCCCTGACCGGGCCGATCGAGGTGTTCGACACCAGGACCGGGCTGCCGTCGCGGCCCGCGGCCACCCAGCCGCCGCCCGAGGAGCCGCCGGTCATCGTGCAGCCGATCCGGTACATCACCGGGTCCTGCGCGTTCAGCGACAGCCGGCCCGGCCGGTCGGCGCACTGGAAGGCGCGCTGCCCGTCGAAGGGGGCCGCCGCCGGGTAGCCCGTGGCCGTGATCTTCGAGATCTTCGGCACGGACGGGGCCGCGAACTCCACCGGGAGCGCCGAACCGACCGTCTCCTCGAGCGACTTGCCCGTCTCCTTCTCCGGGGTCACGTGCAGCACCGCGAAGTCGTACGGCGCGCCCGCACCCCCGGTCGGACCTCCCTCGGCGATCCACTGCTCCGAGGTCTGCGCCCAGTCGCTCCACCACACGCCGAGCGGGGCCACCTCGTCGCGGGTCGCGCCCTTGAGCGCCGCGGCGGACTTCCCGGCGTCGTTGTACGAGGGTACGAAGGCGATGTTGCGGTACCAGCCGCCCTTCTTGCCGGCGTGCACGCAGTGGCCCGCCGTCCAGACCATGTTGGACCTGCCTGGGTTCGCGGGGTCCTTCACCACCGTCGCCGAGCACACCATCGAGCCGTCGGGGCCGTCGAAGAACACCTTCCCGGCCTCGGGGGCGTTCTGGCGGTACGGCGTCCCGACCGGCCGCGCCCGCACCGGCGCCGGGGTCGGATCCGTGACCCCCTGGTCCCGGCCGAGGTCCGGGTCGGCCACCGGCTGGTCGGGCTGCTCGGCCCGGCGCATCCGGTCGGGGTCCCAGAGGTCCTCGATGACCGGGTTGATGAAGTCCTCGGCCTCGCGGAGCCAGTCGTCCTTCTTCCAGTCCCGCCAGGCGCCGTCGCGCCACTTGTCGAGGTCGATGCCGTGCTCGCGGAGCTTGTCCCGCAGACCGTCCGGGATCTTGATCCCGCCGGGGCCGGGCGCCGGGGCGCTCGGGGCGGCACCGGCACCGGTCGCGCCCCCGTCCCCGCCGGGGCTGCAGGCGGCGGTCAGGGCGAGGACCGCGCACAGGCCGGCGGCCGCCAGGACCCGGGGTCCGCGGTGGGGGCTCCGCCCGCCGGACGAGGCGGAGGCCGGTCGGATCGGTCGCATGTCGTGTATCCCCCTGCTGCTTCGAGGCGTGGAGTGCAACCCCCCACTATGCCGCTGCCGTTGGTGACGGCACCGGCCGGGGGCGCGGTTCCGTCACCCGGAAGGATCTTCGGAGCCACCCGTGTTCACCCGCCGCCCGCGTCGTTGGTACGTACGGGGGAAGGCGAGGACAGCGTCCTTGTTCGAGGAGCAATCCATCCGGGAGGACCGAGAGCCGTGGCTTTGACCGACCATGCCGTCGCCGTTCCCCACGAGGCCGGAGCCGCCGGCGGGGCGGGGGAGCCCGAGGCCATCCTGCGGAGGCAGGCCCTGCGCGAATCGTCGGCGCGGACCTACGCCCGCTCCCTGCCCATCGTCCCGGTGCGGGCCCGGGGGCTGACCATCGAGGGCGCCGACGGCCGCCGCTACCTCGACTGCCTCTCCGGCGCCGGGACCCTGGCCCTGGGCCACAACCACCCCGTGGTGCTGGAGGCCATCCGCAAGGTCCTCGAATCCGGCGCCCCCCTGCACGTGCTGGACCTGGCCACCCCGGTCAAGGACGCCTTCACCACCGAGCTGTTCGCCAACCTCCCGGCCCCGCTCGCCGAGCGCGGCCGGATCCAGTTCTGCGGACCCGCCGGCACCGACGCCGTGGAGGCGGCCCTCAAACTCGTGCGCACCGCCACCGGGCGCACCGGACTGCTCGCCTTCACCGGCGCCTACCACGGCATGACCGCCGGGGCCCTCGACGCCTCCGGCGGCGCCCGCGAGGCCCGCGTCACCCGGCTGCCCTTCCCCCAGGAGTACCGCTGCCCCTTCGGCCGCGGCGGACAGGAGGGCGCCGAGCTCTCCGCCCTCTGGACCGAGAACCTCCTCGACGACCCGAAGGCCGGGATCCCCGCCCCCGCGGGCATGATCGTCGAACCCGTCCAGGGCGAGGGCGGGGTGCTCCCCGCCCCCGACGCCTGGCTGCGCCGGATGCGCGAGGCCACCCGCAGCCGGGGCATCCCGCTGATCGCCGACGAGGTGCAGACCGGCGTCGGCCGCACCGGCTCCTTCTGGGGGGTCGGGCACTCCGGGGTGGTCCCCGACGTCATGGTGCTGTCCAAGGCCATCGGCGGCAGCCTCCCCCTGGCCGTGGTCGTCTACCACGAGGACCTCGACACCTGGCAGCCCGGCGACCACGCCGGCACCTTCCGCGGCAACCAGCTCGCCATGGCCGCCGGCACCGCCACCCTCGCCCACGTCCGCGAGAACCGTCTCGCCGAACGCGCCGCAGAACTCGGCGCGCGCATGCTCGCCTCCCTCCGGCAGCTCGCCGGCGAGTACCCCTGCATCGGCGAGGTCCGAGGCCGGGGCCTGATGATCGGCGTCGAACTCGTCGACCCGGAGGCCCCCGCCCCTCCCGGCCCCCCCACCCCCCCCACCCCCCGCAGCGCCCCCGCCCCCGCCGCCCCGGCCCTGGCCGCCGCCGTCCAGCGGGAGTGCCTGCACCGCGGGCTCATCGTCGAACTCGGAGGCCGGCACTCCAGCGTCGTACGCCTCCTGCCCCCGCTGACCCTCACCGACGAGCAGGCCACGGCCGTCCTCGACCGGCTCGCCGACGCCGTGGCCGCCGCCGCCCGCATCCGGCCGCCCGCGCGCCAGGCCGCGCACTGAACCGGACCCCTCCTCCAAGGAAGCCGCCGTGAACCCCACCCCCGCCCCCGAACCGTCGCCCGCCGAAGGCCACCCCGCCCCCCACGCCCAGCCCGCAGAGGCAGCCGAGGCCGCCGCCCCCACCGTCCCCCGCCAGAAGGACGGCGTCCCCCGCTCCACCCCGCTCGCCCCGGCGCACCCCGCCCCCCTTCCCCCGTCCGGGCAGCCCGAACTGCTCGACCACCCCGACCCCGCCGTCGCCGCCGAGGCCGCCGCCGTGGAGAACCTGCTGCGCTGCTGGGTACGGGAGACCAACCTGCACCGCCCCGAGGGCCCC
This sequence comes from Streptomyces sp. NPDC038213, assembly GCF_055600495.1. NCBI lineage: Bacteria > Bacillati > Actinomycetota > Actinomycetes > Kitasatosporales > Streptomycetaceae > Streptomyces > Streptomyces sp. NPDC038213. The sequence continues at coordinate 74,488 of NZ_JBVJYM010000022.1, read as the reverse complement.
CTCCTGCGGATCCCCCTGCACCGCTCCGCCGCCACCCTCCTGGTCCCTGTCCGCCACTGGTCGGCGGCGGGTTGGCACCGCTTCGCCCCGCCGCGGTTCGAAGGCGCACCACCGCAGGCCCCGGCCCTGGACGCCGTCACCCTCGCGGCCCTCCTCGTCCGCGAGGGCGGCGCCCGCGGCGGCGCGGACCTGGTCGGCCGGGTCGCCGACTCGGTACGCCGTACCGCCGCCTTCATCGCCACCCGGCGCGCACACCCCGCACCGCCGACCGGACACGACCCCTTCCTCACCGCGGAACAGTCCCTCCTCCTGGGCCACCCCCTCCACCCGACCCCCAAGAGCCGCGAAGGGCTCTCCGAGGCCGAGTGCCGGGCCTACTCGCCCGAGGCGTACGGCTCCTTCCCCCTGCACTGGGCCGCCGTCGACCGCGGCCTGCTCGCCACCGACTCCGCCTGGACCGAAGGCGGCCGGACCCTCCCCGCGGAACAGCTGCTCAGCCGCCTCGCCCCCTCCCTCGCGCTCCCGCCGAACACCGCACCCCTGCCCCTGCACCCCTGGCAGGCCCGTGAACTGCGGCACCGCCCCGCAGTCGCCGCCCTCTACGAGGCCGGCCTGCTCCACGACCTCGGCCCGCACGGGGAGCCCTGGCACCCCACCTCCTCCATCCGCACCGTGCACCGCCCCGGCACACCGGCGATGCTCAAGCTGTCCCTCGGCCTGCCCATCACCAACTCCCGCCGCGAGAACCTCCGCAAGGAGCTCCACCGCGGCGTCGAGGTCCACCGGCTGCTGCGCTCCGGGCTCAGCGAGCAGTGGCAGGCCTCCCACCCCGGCTTCGACATCGTCCGCGACCCCGCCTGGGCAGCCGTCGACGGACCCGACGGCGCACCCGTCCCCGGACTCGACGTGATGCTCCGCCACAACCCCTTCGGCCCCGCGGACGACGCCGTCTGCATCGCCGCCCTGACCTCCCCGCGCCCCTGGCCGGGCCGCGGCACCGTCAGCTCACGGCTCGCCGACACCGTCTCCCGGCTCGTCTCCGCGACCGGCCGCCCCGCCTCGGCCGTCTCCACCGAGTGGTTCCTGCGCTATCTCGACCACGTGGTCCTCCCCGTCCTCGCCCTCGACGACCTGGCCGGCATCGCCCTCGAGGCGCACCAGCAGAACACCCTCGTCCTCCTCGACCGCTCCGGCTGGCCCGTCGGCGGCCGCTACCGGGACAACCAGGGCTACTACTTCCGGGAATCCCGCCGGACCGAACTCGACCGCCGCCTTCCCGGTATCGGCTCCGCCAGCGACACCTTCGTCTCCGACGCCGTGACCGACGAGCGCTTCGCCTACTACCTCGGCATCAACAACGTCCTCGGCCTGATCGGCGCTTTCGGATCCCAGCAGCTCGCAGACGAGCGCGTCCTCCTCGCCGCCTTCCGCCGCTTCCTCGGCAAGGCCTGCGCCCTCGGCCCCCTGCCCGCGCTGCTGCTCGACTCCCCGACCCTGCGCTGCAAGGCCAACCTCCTCACCCGGCTCCACGGCCTCGACGAACTCGTCGGCCCCGTCGACACCCAGTCCGTCTACGTCACCCTCACCAACCCCCTCCACGACTGAAACCGGGAAGAGCGCCCATGCACTCCACCGAGACAGGCACCCCCCTCCACAGCGGAACCCCCTGCGAGGACACCCTCGACCTGCGGCTGCCCCCCGAGTTCCGCGCCCTCTTCACGGATGCAGTAGAGGCGGAGCCGCCCGCCGTCCGCCCGGGCACCGTGGAGAGCCTGCCCTTCCTCGCCGAGGCCGACCTGCTGGACTCCCCGGCCGCATGGGGGCCCGCCACCCTCGCCGAGGGCACCTTCCAGCTCGCTCCCGTACGCCTCGACCGCGACCTCGACCTGCTCGCCCGCTGGATGAACGACCCGGCCGTGGACGCCTTCTGGGAACTCGCCGGACCCGCCGAGACCACCGCCGCCCACCTGCGCGCCCAACTCGAAGGCGACGGCAGGAGCATCCCGTGCATGGGCCTGCTCGACGGCACGCCGATGAGCTACTGGGAGATCTACCGGGCCGACCTCGACCCCGTCTCCCGCCACTACCCCGCGCGCCCCCACGACACGGGTATCCACCTGCTCATCGGGGACTGCACCGACCGCGGCCGCGGTCTGGGCACCAGACTGCTGCGCACCGTCGCCGATCTGGTCCTCGCCAACCGCCCCCGCTGCACCCGGGTCATCGCCGAACCGGACATCCGCAACACCCCCTCCGTCTCCGCCTTCCTCAGCTCCGGCTTCCGCCTCGCCTCGGAAATCGACCTCCCGGAGAAGCGCGCCGCCCTGATGATCCGCGAGCGGTCCCTGCGCAATCTCCTGTGAGCCCCGTCACACTGCACAACGCCGCTCCCCAGCCCAGAGTTCCCACCCGAGGAGTCACGTGCCCCCTCTCTCCGCCGCACCCGGACCCGGCCTGCCCGCGGACCCCTCCGCGCCGCACACCCCGCCGGAGCTGACCGGACCGAACTGGGACTCCGCGGCCCGCCGCCTCCTGGCGAAGATGCTCGGAGAGTTCGCGTACGAGGACATCGTCACCCCGCGCCCCGACCCCACCGGCGCCGACGCCTGGACCCTCGCCCTCGACGACGGAGCCCTCCTCGGCTTCCGCGCCCGCCGCCGCGCCTACGGCAGCTGGCAGGTCGACCCCGGCACCCTCACCCTCACCCTCACCGCCGCCCCGGCCCCCGTCCCCCTCACGGACCCCTTCCGCTTCCTCGTCCTGGCCCGCCGCACCCTCGCCCTCGACGGCGCCACCCTCGGCCACCTCGTCCGCGAGCTCTCCTCCACCCTCAGCGCCGACGCCCGCCTCGACCACACCGCCCTCACCGCCGACGTCCTCGCCGACCTCGACTACGCCTCCCTCGAAGGCCACCAGACCGGACACCCCTGGCTCGTCCTCAACAAGGGCCGGATCGGCTTCTCCGCCGCAGACGCCGCCACCTGGTCCCCGGAGGCCCGCACCCGCCACCGGCTCCCCTGGCTCGCCGCCCACACCTCCCTCGCGGCGTACCGCGGGGTCGCCGGGCTGGAGGACCCCGCCGCCCTCTACGCCCGCGAACTCGCCCCCGCCACCCGCGCCGGCTTCGACGCGGTCCTCCACGAGCGCGGGCTCGACCCCCGCGCGTACCTCTACTTCCCCGTCCACCCCTGGCAGTGGGACGAGGCCGTCCTCACCCTCTTCGCCCCTTCCGTGGCCTCCGGCGCCCTGGTCCCCCTGCCCGCCGACCCCGACGAGCGGCTGCCGCAGCAGTCCATCCGCACCTTCCTCAACACCTCGCGGCCCGACCGGCACAGCGTCAAACTCCCGCTGTCCGTCTTCAACACCCTCGTCTGGCGCGGCCTGCCCAGCCGGCTCGCCCTCGCCGCCCCCGCCGTGACGGCCTGGGTCCACTCCCTGCGCGACCAGGACCCCTTCCTCCGCGACGAGTGCCGCGTGATCCTCCTCGGAGAGGTCGCCTCCGTCACCGTCACCCACCCCGTGTACGAGCAGCTCCCCGAGGTCCCCTACCAGTACAAGGAGCTCCTCGGAGCGATCTGGCGGGAGCCGCTCACCGGCGCCCTCGACCCGGGGGAGCGCGCCCGCACCCTCGCCTCGCTCCTGCACACCGACCCCCGCGGGCGCGCCTTCACCGCCGAGCTCGTGGCCCGCTCCGGCCTGAGCCCCGCGGTCTGGCTGCAGCGGCTCTTCGCCGCCCTCCTGCCCCCGCTGCTCCACTTCCTCTACCGCTACGGCACCGTCTTCTCCCCGCACGGCGAGAACGCCATCGTCGTCTTCGACGCATACGACGTGCCCGTCCGCCTGGCCGTGAAGGACTTCGTCGACGACGTCAACGTCAGCGCCGAACCGCTGCCCGAGCGCGCCGCGATGCCCGAAGAGGTGCGCCGGGTCCTGCTCACCGAGCCCGCCGGCTTCCTGCCCCAGTTCATCCACTCGGGGCTCTTCGTCGGGGTCTTCCGCTACCTCTCCGCCCTGTGCGAGGACCGGCTCGGCGTACCCGAGGCGCAGTTCTGGTCACTCGTACGGGCCGAGATCCTCAGGTACCAGCAGCGCTTCCCCGAGCTCAAGGAGCGCTTCGAACTCTTCGAGCTGCTCGGCCCGCGCATCGAGCGGCTGTGCCTGAACCGCAACCGCCTGCACACCGACGGCTACCGCGACCGCCCCGAGCGCCCGCACGCCGTCGTGGACGGAACCGTCCCCAATCCGCTGCACCAACCGTGAACCGTTGTCAGCGGCGCCGCGTAGGGTGGACAGCGCTATGACGAAGCCCTCCCTCCCCGACCTGCTGCACGCCGCCGTCTCCGCCGTCGGCGGTACGGAACGCCCCGGCCAGGTGGCCATGGCCGAAGCCGTCGCCGAAGCCATCGACGACAACTCGCACCGGCTGATCCAGGCCGGCACCGGCACCGGAAAGTCCCTCGGGTACCTGGTCCCGGCCCTGGCGCACGGCGAGCGCGTGGTGGTCGCCACGGCCACCCTCGCCCTCCAGCGGCAGCTGGTCGAGCGCGACCTGCCGCGCACGGTGGAGGCGCTGCACCCGCAGCTGCGCCGCCGCCCCCAGTTCGCCATGCTCAAGGGCCGGTCGAACTACCTCTGCCTGCACCGGCTGCACGAAGGGGCCCCGCAGGACGAGGAGGAGGGCCTCTTCGACCAGTTCGAGGCCGCCGCACCCACCAGCAAGCTCGGCAAGGACCTGCTGCGCCTGCGCGACTGGGCCGACGAGACCGAGACCGGGGACCGCGACGACCTCACCCCCGGGGTCTCCGACCGCGCCTGGGCGCAGGTCTCCGTCTCCTCCCGGGAATGCCTGGGCGCGACGAAGTGCGCGTACGGCGCCGAGTGCTTCGCGGAGGCCGCCCGCGAGCGGGCCAAGCTCGCCGACGTGGTGGTCACCAACCACGCCCTGCTGGCCATCGACGCCATCGAGGGCGCGCCCGTGCTGCCGCAGCACGAGGTGCTGATCGTGGACGAGGCCCACGAGCTGGTCTCCCGCGTCACCGGGGTCGCCACCGGCGAACTCACGCCCGGGCAGGTCAACCGGGCCGTGAAGCGGGCCGCGAAGCTCGTCAGCGAGAAGACGGCGGACTCCCTCCAGAGCGCCGCCGAGGGCTTCGAGCGGATCATGGAGCTGGCCCTGCCGGGCCGCCTGGAGACCATCCCCGAGGACCTCGGGTACGCGCTGCTCGCCCTGCGGGACGCGGCGCGCGACGTGATCTCGGGGATCGGCGCGACCCGCGACAAGTCCGTTCAGGACGAGGACGCCGTACGCAAGCAGGCCCTGGCCTCGGTGGAGACCGTGCACCAGGTCGCGGAGCGGATCACCCAGGGCTCCGAGTACGACGTGGTCTGGTACGAGCGGCACGACCGCTTCGGCGCCACGCTGCGCGTCGCCCCCCTGTCGGTGTCCGGGCTGCTCAGGGAGAAGCTGTTCGCCGAGCGCTCGGTGGTGCTGACCTCGGCCACCCTGAAACTCGGCGGGGACTTCAACGGGGTCGGCGCCTCGCTGGGCCTGGCCCCCGAGGGCGTGGAGGGCGAGGACCTGCCGGTCTGGCGCGGCCTGGACGTCGGCTCCCCGTTCGACTACCCGAAGCAGGGGATCCTGTACGTCGCCAAGCACCTGGCCACCCCCGGCCGCGAGGGCTCCCGCGGGGACATGCTGGACGAGCTGGCGGAACTGATCGAGGCGGCGGGCGGCCGCACCCTCGGGCTCTTCTCCTCGATGCGGGCCGCGCAGGCGGCCGCGGAGGAGCTGCGCAGCCGGCTCGACGTGCCGATCCTCCTCCAGGGCGAGGAGACCCTCGGCGAGCTGATCAAGTCCTTCGCCGCGGACCCGCGGACCTGCCTGTTCGGGACGCTGTCGCTCTGGCAGGGCGTGGACGTGCCCGGGGCGAGCTGCCAGCTGGTGGTGATGGACCGCATCCCGTTCCCGCGGCCCGACGATCCGCTGATGAGCGCGCGCCAGCGGGCCGTGGAGGAGTCGGGGGGCAACGGCTTCATGGCCGTGGCCGCCACGCACGCCGCGCTCCTGATGGCTCAGGGCGCGGGCCGGCTGGTCCGGGCCACGGGGGACCGGGGGGTGGTGGCCGTCCTCGACCCGAGGCTGGCCACGGCCCGGTACGGGAGCTTCCTGCGGTCCTCACTGCCCGACTTCTGGTACACCACGGACCGCAACCAGGTCCGCAGGTCCCTGGCTGCCATCGACACGGCGGCCCAGCAGGACGGCAGCTAGACCGTCTCTTCCGGGTCTCGCCGGGGCCGCGGCGCCCGGCACTGCGCCTCGCCGCGCCGTCGGGAACTCCGGGTGCGGACATACGGACACGGGCGCGCCCGCGGCGGGGGTTTCCGGCGCGGGCGCGGGTGTGGCGGGCCTCCGGGCCCGGCGCAGTGGGTCCCGGAGGCCGGTTCGTGCGGGCGGTCAGACCCGCCGCAGGACGGCGACGACCTTGCCGAGGATGGTGGCCTCGTCACCGGGGATGGGCTGGTAGGCCGCGTTGTGCGGGAGGAGCCAGACGTGCCCGTCCTCGCGCTTGAAGCGCTTCACGGTGGCCTCCCCGTCGAGCATGGCGGCCACGATGTCGCCGTTCTCCGCCACGGGCTGGCGGCGGACCGTGACCCAGTCGCCGTCGCAGATGGCCGCTTCGATCATGGAGTCGCCGACGACCTTCAGGACGAAGAGCTCTCCGTCGCCCACCAGCTGGCGGGGGAGGGGGAACACGTCCTCGACGGACTCCTCGGCGAGGATCGGGCCGCCTGCGGCGATCCGGCCGACCAGGGGCACGTACGACGCGGCGGGCTTGCCGGCGGTGTCGGTGGGCTGCGAGCTGGGCTGGTCCGAGGCGCGGACCTCGTACGCCCGGGGGCGGTGCGGGTCGCGGCGCAGGAAGCCCTTGCGCTCCAGGGCCATGAGCTGGTGCGCCACGGAGGACGTGCTCGACAGGCCGACGGCCTGGCCGATCTCGCGCATGGACGGTGGGTACCCCCGCCGCTGCACGGAGTCCCGGATGACCTCGATGACCCTGCGCTGCCGGTCCGTGAGCCCGGAGCTGTCGGCGCGGATGCCAGGGGGACGGCCGGGCAGGGAGCGTGCGGGGCGTACGCCCTCGCCCTCCGGGATCATGGCTGCGTCATTCATGGCATGCACCGGCTCGAGTCGGCTCTGGGAGCGGTTCTGGGCAGTGATGGTGGCACTGTCTGCGGTGGTGGTCACGTCGGCCCCTCTCGACTTGTTCTCCCTGGCCCGATCAACGGTAGTAGCTTTCGAAAGGTTGCGCCAAACACACGTTCGAGTGAAAAAGTGGAGTTCACTCGACGTGATCACATGACCAGGTGTATGGGGAGATCGAACGGGCCTGCGTACCGAACGCCGGTTCGGCGGCGGAATCCCTCCCGCGGTACCCTTCCGCGTCGGAGCGGACCGGTCCGGGACTGCGGCGGGCAAGGGCTCCAGTCTGGCACCGGACCCGCCTGGATCCGGCCATCGGGCCCCGCGACACGCGGGGCGAGCCAAATGCAGGCCAACCCAAGATCTAGTGGTTGGATTGCCGCGGCCACCCATAAGTTGTGTTCCTCGGTCTGCTGAGGCGCGCGACATCGCATATGCTGGTGGCTGCTTCGAGAGCCGCGGCAGTCCCTGCCCCCGTCTTCGGACGGCGCTCCGGAGCCCATTCAGTCGTGCCATGAGGGAGGGTGAGGAGCCGTGCACTGCCCCTTCTGCAGGCACCCTGACAGCCGCGTCGTCGACAGCCGCACCACCGACGACGGAACGTCCATCCGCAGACGCCGCCAGTGCCCGGACTGCTCCCGCCGCTTCACCACGGTGGAGACCGCGTCACTCATGGTGATCAAGCGGAGCGGTGTGACGGAGCCTTTCTCGCGCACGAAGGTCATCTCCGGAGTGCGCAAGGCCTGCCAGGGGCGGCCCGTGACCGAGGACGCGCTGGCCAAGCTCGGCCAGCGGGTCGAGGAGGCGCTGCGCTCCACCGGCAGCGCCGAGCTGACCACCCACGACGTGGGCCTGGCCATACTCGGACCGCTCCAGGAGCTGGACGTCGTCGCCTACCTGCGCTTCGCGTCGGTCTACAAGGCGTTCGACTCGCTCGAGGACTTCGAGGCCGCGATCGGCGAGCTGCGCAAGGAGCGGCCCGCCCGCGAGCCCTGCGGACACGGCGGGACCTGTCCGGTCCCCGTGCCCGCCACCGCCGCCGACTGAGCGGCCGGCCGCCGCGCGCGGCCGGCCCCCGGCGGCCCCACAGCCTGCCTTCGGCGCCCCGCGCGCCGCGGGCGAACCAAGCCAGATCAGACACACACCACCGTGCCCGGAATTTCGACGGCACAGCAGGGCGTTTTTGCCCGTATATGGGAGGCATCGGCATGACAGAGACGGCGAGCGGTCCGGCACGTGGTTCCCGCACCAAGGGAGCCAAGGCGACGGGCAAGGGCCTGCGTATCGAGCGCATCCACACCACCCCCGGCGTGCACCCGTACGACGAGGTGGCCTGGGAGCGCCGTGACGTCGTCATGACCAACTGGCGCGACGGCTCGGTGAACTTCGAGCAGCGCGGCGTCGAGTTCCCCGACTTCTGGTCGGTCAACGCGGTCAACATCGTCACCAGCAAGTACTTCCGCGGCGCGGTCGGCACCCCGCAGCGCGAGACCGGTCTGAAGCAGCTCATCGACCGGATCGTGAAGACGTACACGAAGGCCGGCGAGGACCACGGCTACTTCTCCTCGCCCGCCGACGCGGAGATCTTTGAACACGAGCTGACCTACGCCCTCCTGCACCAGGTCTTCAGCTTCAACTCGCCGGTGTGGTTCAACGTCGGCACGCCCCAGCCGCAGCAGGTCTCCGCCTGCTTCATCCTGGCCGTCGACGACTCCATGGAGTCGATCCTCGACTGGTACAAGGAAGAGGGCATGATCTTCAAGGGCGGCTCCGGCGCCGGCCTGAACCTCTCCCGCATCCGCTCCTCCAAGGAGCTCCTCTCCTCCGGCGGAAACGCCTCCGGCCCGGTCTCCTTCATGCGCGGCGCCGACGCGTCCGCAGGAACGATCAAGTCGGGCGGCGCCACCCGCCGCGCGGCCAAGATGGTCGTCCTGGACGTGGACCACCCGGACGTCGAGGACTTCATCGCCACCAAGGTGAAGGAGGAGGAGAAGATCCGCGCCCTGCGCGACGCGGGCTTCGACATGGACCTGGGCGGCGACGACATCACGTCCGTCCAGTACCAGAACGCCAACAACTCCGTCCGCGTGAACGACGAGTTCATGACGGCCGTCGAGAACGGCGCCGAGTTCGGCCTGCGCGCCCGCATGACCGGCGAGGTCATCGAGAAGGTCGACGCCAAGGCCCTCTTCCGCAAGCTGGCCGAGGCCGCCTGGGCCTGCGCCGACCCGGGCATCCAGTACGACGGTGTGATCAACCGCTGGCACACCTGCCCCGAGTCCGGCCGGATCACCGCGTCGAACCCGTGCAGCGAGTACATGCACCTGGACAACACGTCCTGCAACCTCGCCTCCCTGAACCTGATGAAGTTCCTCAGCGACGACGGCAAGGGCAACCAGTCTTTCGACACCGAGCGCTTCGCCCAGGTCGTCGAGCTCGTCATCACCGCGATGGACATCTCCATCTGCTTCGCGGACTTCCCGACCCAGAAGATCGGCGAGAACACCCGCGCCTTCCGCCAGCTGGGCATCGGCTACGCCAACCTCGGCGCCCTGCTGATGGCCACCGGCCACGCGTACGACTCCGACGGCGGCCGCACCCTCGCCGCCTCCATCACCTCGCTGATGACCGGTACGGCGTACAAGCGCTCCGCCGAGCTCGCGGCGGTCGTCGGCCCGTACGACGGCTACGCCCGCAACGCCGAGCCCCACAAGCGCGTCATGAAGCAGCACGCCGACGCCAACGCCACCGCCCCGCGCGGCGACGACCTCGACACCCCGATCTGGGCCGCGGCCACCGAGGCCTGGCAGGACGTCGTACGCCTCGGCGAGAAGAACGGCTTCCGCAACGCCCAGGCCTCCGTCCTCGCCCCGACCGGCACCATCGGCCTGGCGATGTCCTGCGACACCACCGGTGTCGAGCCGGACCTGGCCCTGGTCAAGTTCAAGAAGCTCGTCGGCGGCGGCTCGATGCAGATCGTCAACGGCACCGTCCCGCAGGCCCTGCGCCGCCTGGGCTACCAGGAGGAGCAGATCGAGGCGGTCGTCGCCCACATCGCCGAGCACGGCAACGTCGTCGACGCCCCCGGCCTGAAGACCGAGCACTACGAGGTCTTCGACTGCGCGATGGGCGAGCGCTCCATCTCCCCGATGGGCCACGTCCGCATGATGGCCGCGATCCAGCCGTGGATCTCCGGCGCCATCTCCAAGACGGTCAACATGCCGGAGACGGCGACCGTCGAGGAGGTCGAGGAGATCTACTTCGAGGCCTGGAAGCTCGGCGTCAAGGCCCTCGCGATCTACCGCGACAACTGCAAGGTCGGCCAGCCGCTCTCCGCCAAGAAGAAGGAGGACGAGAAGGCCGAGGTCACCGCGAAGGCGGAGGACACCATCCGCACCGCGGTCGAGAAGGTCGTCGAGTACCGCCCGGTCCGCAAGCGCCTCCCCAAGGGCCGCCCCGGCATCACCACCTCCTTCACGGTCGGCGGCGCCGAGGGCTACATGACCGCCAACTCCTACCCGGACGACGGCCTCGGCGAGGTCTTCCTGAAGATGTCCAAGCAGGGTTCGACCCTCGCGGGCATGATGGACGCCTTCTCCATCGCCGTGTCCGTGGGCCTGCAGTACGGCGTCCCGCTGGAGACCTACGTCTCCAAGTTCACCAACATGCGCTTCGAGCCGGCCGGTATGACGGACGACCCGGACGTGCGGATGGCGCAGTCGATCGTCGACTACATCTTCCGCCGCCTGGCGCTGGACTTCCTGCCCTTCGAGACCCGCTCGGCCCTCGGCATCCACACCGCCGAGGAGCGCCAGCGCCACCTGGAGACCGGCTCGTACGAGCCGCTCGACGAGGAGCTGGACACCGAGAGCCTCGCGCAGTCGGCGCCGCTCGCGGCCGTCGCCCCGATCCCGCAGCCCGCGGTCATCGCCCCGGTGCCCGCCCCGAAGCAGGCGCACACCAACGCCGAACTCGTCGAGATGCAGCTCGGCGTGAGCGCGGACGCCCCGCTCTGCTTCTCCTGCGGTACGAAGATGCAGCGCGCCGGCTCCTGCTACATCTGCGAGGGCTGCGGCTCGACCAGCGGCTGCAGCTGATCACCGCACCCGGCCCGGTGAGGGCCTGAGCACCCCGCACGGGCGGGGGCCGCGATCCCCGCGGCCCCCGCCCGTGTTCTCATGTCGGGGACGGCGCGCTGCGCCGAGGGGGAGGACGGGGAATGATCACTCCGAAGCTGGCGACCGTGATCGAGCGCAGGCTCCTGGTCAACTACCGGGTCGAGCCGGACACCGCGGCCGCACTGCTGCCCGCGGGCCTGCGGCCGAAGCTCGTCAGGGGCTGGGCCGTGGCGGGCATCTGCCTGCTCAGGCTCGGGCGCGCCCGGCCCAGCTGGGCGCCCGGCGCGGTCGGCCTGCGCAGCGAGAACGCCGCCCACCGCTTCGCCGTCGAATGGGACGGCCCCGACGGGCCCGAGACCGGCGTGTACATCCCGCACCGGGACAGCGGCTCCCTCGTCAACGTCGTCGCGGGCGGGCGGCTGTTCCCCGGTACGCACGGCTCGGCCCTCTTCGAGGTCCGGGAGTCGGAGCGGGACTGGGAGATCGGCTACGAGACCCGGGACGGCGGGACCCGCGTACGCGCGGTCGCGCACCTGGCCGGCGAGCTGCGGGGGAGCGAGCTGTTCGACGGGCTCGACGAGGCCTCCGAGTTCTTCCGGCTCGGCCCCAAGGCCTACTCGCCGGGCCGCTCGGGCCTGCGCCTCGAAGGGATGCGGCTGCAGACCGACGCCTGGCGGGCGGAGGCCGTGGACCTGGAGTCCGTCGGCTCCAGCTACTTCGAGGACCCGCAGCGGTTCCCCGCGGGCACCGTGCACCTCGACAGCGCCCTCGTCCAGCGGAACGTACCGGTCAGCTGGCACCCCCTGCCGTCCCTGCCGGTCGGAGCCGCCCCGGCAGGGACGGAGGCCCCCCGTGTGGCAGGGTGACGCCCTCGACCTCGACGCGTACCTCGGGCGGATCGGGTACGGCGGGGAACTCCGGCCGGACCTCGAGACGTTGTACGCAGTGCACCGCCACCACTCGCGCGCCATCGCCTTCGAGAACCTCGACGTGGCCCTCGGGCGACCCGTCCCACTCGGGACCGGGGAGCTCCAGGACAAGCTCGTCCGCCGGCGCCGCGGGGGGTACTGCTACGAACAGAACTCGCTCCTGGCCGCCGCCCTGGAGCGGATCGGGTTCGACGTCGCCGGGCGCGGCGCCCGCAACCGCACCCGCGGCGAGGTCCTGCTGCCGGTCACCCACGCCCTCCTCGTGGTCACGGTGGCGGGCCGGCCCTGGCTGGCCGACGCCGGGTTCGGCGCCCAGGGACCGACGGAGCCCGTGCCGCTGGAGCCCGGGACGGTCGTGCACCAGGGCGGCTGGAGCTTCGCCGTGGCCGCGGAGGAGGATGGCATCCTCGTCCTGCGCGCGCTACGCGGCGACGGGGGCTGGCGCGACCTGTACGCCTTCTCCCCGCAGCGGCTCCACCCCGTCGACTTCGCCCTGATGAACCACTGGAGCGCCACCCACCCGCAGTCCTTCTTCACCGGACGGATCGTCGCCATGCGCCCGGGCGAGGGCACCCGCCTCGCCCTCGTCGACGGGGAGCTGACCCGCTTCCGGCCCGGCCTGGAGTCCGAGCGGAGCCCCGTCGCACCCGATGATCTGATCGGGGTGCTCGACCGGGAGTTCGGGATCGGGCTGCCGGAAGCGGACGCGGCACAACTGGTCCGCACGGACTGGGCCGGACTCCGACCGCGACCGCACTGATCGCCGTACGATGGCGCGGTGCTGGTCAAGTGGATTCGCTGCACGGTGGTGGACCGCCGGGGGTTCGAGCGAGGGCAGCGGAAGTGGGCGGGGCTGCCCGGCGAGCCCGGCTTCCGGGGGCAGGGCGGCGGCTGGAGCCGGGGCCGGCAGGGGGTGGCGCACGTCTTCGCCTTCTGGGAGAGCCGCTCCTTCTACGACTCCTTCATGGCCCGCTCGCACGACCGGCTCGCCGCCGCCCAGCACGGCACCTTCACGGACGCCCGGGTCACGCTCTTCGACCACCGCTTCGACGTGAAGACGGGGTTCACCCCCCAGTTCACCGACGCCGACCTGCTGCGGGTGGCACACTGCCGGGTGCGGGAGGGGCGGCTCGACCACTTCGCCCTGATGCAGGAGAAGGTGTGGAACCCGGCCATGGCGGGGTCCCCCGGGATGGTCAGGGGCCTGTTCGGCGAGGCCCCCGGGCGCGAGTTCCTGGTGCTGTCCATGTGGGACTCGCAGGCCGAGCACGGGAAGTACCGCGAGGAGCGGATCGAGCGGCTGTCCCTGCGGGCCCGGCTCGAAGCCGACATCGAGGCGCTGACCGGGGACGTCATCGACCTGGAGCGGAACTGGACCGTCTGAACCCGCAGCCGGGCCCGCACTCCGTCCGGACCGCCCGGCCTGAGGACGGCGGGTCCCCGCGCCGTCCTTCGATCGGCCCCCCGGTGCGCCCGAACGGGCGCGGTCCGCCGTAGGGTCGGGACATGGCACGACCGCGGCGCATCGTCCTCCTCCGGCACGGGGAATCGGAAGGCAACGTCGACGACACGGTGTACGAGAGGGAGCCGGACCACGCCCTGCGGCTGACCGCGTCCGGCCTCGGCCAGGCAGTGGCCGCCGGGGTGCGGCTGCGCGCCCTGTTCGGCGAGGAACCGGTCAGCGCGTACGTCTCCCCGTACCGCCGCACCCTGCAGACGTTCCGGGCCCTGGCGCTGGACCCGGCCCGGGTGCGCGTGCGCGAGGAGCCGCGGCTGCGCGAGCAGGACTGGGGCAACTGGCAGGACCGGGCGGACGTACGCCTCCAGAAGGCCTACCGCGATGCGTACGGCCACTTCTTCTACCGGTTCGCACAGGGCGAGTCCGGGGCGGACGTGTACGACCGCGTCGGATCCTTCCTGGAGAGCCTCTACCGCAGCTTCGAGGCCCCCGACCATCCGCCGAACGTCCTGCTGGTCACGCACGGGCTCACGATGCGGCTGTTCTGCATGCGCTGGTTCCACTGGTCGGTGGCCGAATTCGAATGCCTGTCGAACCCGGCCAACGGCGACATCCGGATGCTGGTCCTGGCCGAGGACGGCCGGTACCGCCTCGACCGGCCCTTCGAGCGCTGGACCACACCCGAGCCTTACGACCTGGACGGCTAGAGTTGCCCGCGATGACCCCTGACTCCTCTCCCGACAGGCGCCACGCACGCGCCCTGGCCAGTCTGCGCGGACTGGCGGTGGGTGACGCCCTGGGCTCCCAGTTCTTCGTCCCCGCGAACCTCCCCCTTCTCAAGCGCCGCGAGCTGCCCCCCGGCCCCTGGCAGTGGACCGACGACACCGAGATGGCCTGCTCCGTGCTGGCCGTGCTGGCCGGGCACGGCCGGATCGACCAGGACGCCCTCGCGGCCTCCTTCGCCGAGCACCACGACTTCGACCGCGGCTACGGGCCCGCCGTGAACCGGATGCTCCGCCTCGTCCGCGAGGGGGCCGACTGGCGCGAGCTCGCGGCCGCCCTGTTCAACGGCCAGGGCTCCTGGGGCAACGGCGCGGCCATGCGCATCGCGCCCCTGGGCGCCTGGTACGCCGACGACCCCGAGCAGGCCACGCACCAGGCCGAGATCTCCGCTTACACCACCCACCAGCACCGTGAGGCCGTCTGCGGGGCCATGGCGGTGGCCGCCGCGGCCGCCCTCGCCGCGAACCCCCAGGGCCCCCCGGGACCGGCGGAACTCCTCGACGGCGTGATCGCGCTGGTGCCGCGCAGCGCGGTGGGCGCGGGGCTGCGCCGGGCGCGCGACATGCTCGACTACGGCGACGCCACGACCGTGGCGGCCGTACTCGGCTGCGGGCGGCGCACCACGGCGCACGACACGGTGCCCTTCGCGCTGTGGTCGGCCGCGCGCGCCCTCGGCGACTTCGAGAAGGCCTTCTGGACCACGGCCCGGGTCGGCGGCGACGTCGACACCACCTGCGCCATCGTCGGCGGGGTCCTCGGCGGGCGCGGGCCCGGAGCCGTACCGGAGGCCTGGGGCAAGCAGACGGAGGCGCTGCCCGCCTGGCTGCCGGAGGGGCCGGCCGGAATGTGACGGACTCGGCGCCGGACGGCGGGACCGTCCGGCGCCGGAGCCGGGGCAGCCAGTGCACGGAACGCTGCGTTTGTGGTTGCGAGGGAGTGTTTCGCATCGTGTGTGCGCAGGCCCCATCGCGTGCCCGATTTTTCGAGCGATTCGGCTTCGGCGTTGCCTTGCCGGGGTCGGGAATGGCGTGAGCCGGGCGGTGTGCGAAAGCAAAATCTGCGGGCGGGCCGTAGCGGAGGATGGGAGTCCGTCCGCGGCGCCCGTGCCCGAGGGCTGAGAGGGGGGTGGCCCGGGGTGTCGCGGGCGTACCGGGCGGCGTAACCTTGCTGGCGCCATGCCCTACGAAGCACCCACCCACACCGTCGAGCGCT
This sequence comes from Streptomyces sp. NPDC038213, assembly GCF_055600495.1. Classification (NCBI taxonomy): domain Bacteria; kingdom Bacillati; phylum Actinomycetota; class Actinomycetes; order Kitasatosporales; family Streptomycetaceae; genus Streptomyces; species Streptomyces sp. NPDC038213. The sequence continues at coordinate 58,786 of NZ_JBVJYM010000022.1, read as the reverse complement.
CCCTCCGCGCCACCACCGGAGCCAAGGTCATCGCCGGGGTCGACGAGGTCGGCCGAGGGGCCTGGGCCGGTCCGGTCACCGTCTGCGCGGCGATCACAGGCCTGCGCCGCCCGCCCGAAGGACTCACCGACTCCAAACTGCTCACCCCCAGGCGCCGCGACGTGCTCGCGGAGGTCCTGGAGCAGTGGGTCACCGCGTACGCACTCGGCGACGCCTCCCCCGAGGAGATCGACGCGCTCGGCATGACGGCGGCGCTGCGCCTCGCGGCGGTACGGGCCCTGGAGGCCCTGCCGGTCCGCCCCGACGCGGTGATCCTCGACGGGAAGCACGACTACCTGGGCGCCCCCTGGCGGGTGCGGACCGTGATCAAGGGGGACCGGTCCTGTGTCGCGGTGGCCGCGGCCTCCGTGATCGCCAAGGTCCGCCGCGACCGGATGATGGCCGAACTGGGCATCGGCAGAGAAGACTTCGCCTTCGCGGACAACGCCGGCTATCCCTCGCCGGTGCACCGCGCGGCGCTGGAGGAGCGGGGGCCGACCCCGTACCACCGGCTCTCCTGGTCGTACCTCGACGGGCTGCCGCAGTGGCAGCACCTGAAGAAGGTGCGCAGGAGCGAGGAAGCGCTGGAACTGGAAAACGGAGGCCAACTCGGCTTCGATTTCTGACCGGACGGCCGTGTGCCACGCACGGCAGGCGCCACCTGCACCACCTGCACCACGCGCCGGTAGGACTCGTACCGGCGTCCCACAGACCGACTTCACGCCTCTCAGCACCGAGGAGCCTCAGATTCACGAGAGTGCCCAGGGTCCCCGCGTCACCCCGGCCCCCGGCCCGGTCGCGCAGACCCCCCGTCCCGTACCTGGTCCGCGTTCCGCCGCCGCCCCGCGGCCCGGACGCCCCGGCCCCGGCCCTGCTGCCCGTCCCGCAGCCGGGGCCACCGCCCCCTCCGTCTCCACCGCCGTCCCGCAGATCCAGCTGATCCCGGCTTCCGCCGAGGGCGCGCTGGACGCGGCCGAGGAGGCCGTCGACCTGCTGCTCGAAACCGGGCGCGCGCCCGGCGACGTCCTGGTCCTGACCACCGGCGAGGCCCACCCGTGGGCCGCGCACGAGCTGTCCTTCGGCGAGGCCTCCTACTGGGCCCAGCACGACGCCCGGGACGACGTCTTCTACGCGGACGCCGCGCACGCGCAGCGCGCCGCGGTCCGTCCGGTGGTCGTGTTCGCGGCCAACGGCGGCGCCGCAGACGCGGTGGCGCGCTCGCTGCCGGCCGCGCTGGGCCGGGCGGGCACGCTCCTGATCGTGTGCGGCGACGCGCAGCAGATCAACTCCGTGCTGGGCGCGGGCGTCTGACGCCCTGTGGTCCCGCCGCGCAGCGGTGGCGGGACCGCCCGGTTTCCCGCCGGCTGGTCCGGCCCGGGGCCATCGCGGCGCCCCGACTGGGGAGAACCGTTCCTCCGGCGGTCAGCGGGCCGCCGTACGGCGCAGGGCCTCGACCGCCCCGCCACCCGTGCGCGGGGTCAGCGAGGCGCCGTCGAGCGCCGTGTCCTCCAGGCGGCTCGGGGTCGAGCCGAGGTCCGGCCGCCGGCCGCCCCGGCCCTCGCCGAGCACCTGCCAGCCGCTGCGCGTCAGCGTGATGTACGCGCCGCAGCGCAGCCCGTGCAGGGTGCAGGCGTCGCGCAGGCCCCACATCCAGGCTCCGTCCTCCTCCGTCCACCGCTCGTCGCCCTCGCGGCAGAACAGCAGGACGGCGGTGCGCACCGGCGTGCGGCGGCGCAGGTCGTGGGGGAGCACCCGGCGCAGCCGCGACAGCAGGGCGTTGCGGTACTCCCAGCCGTCCGCGGAGCGGGTCCGCTGCGTGAAGGAGGCGCTGGCCACGAGCCGGTCCTCGGGCCCGAGGACCGCGAGCACCGCCGTCGAGGGGACGGGGGCGTGCCGGGCGTGGAGTCCGCTGACCGTTTCGCGTGGATTGCGCAGCAGTGGGATGCCTGCCGCGGTCCACTCGGAGGGTTCCAGCAGGCGTCCGTGCCGGCTGGCTGCGGCCCCGGCGGTTCCGGGTGTCGAGGAGACGGCGGGCGGGGCGAATCCGAAGGTCACGGTCCTCCCTTCGGCTGCACGCCCGGCGACGGGCAGGGCTGGGTTACGGCGCGCCGCGGCGCGGCCCTGTGACAGTGCCGAGGAGCCGTGCGGGAGCTCTCCCAATTCTTGCGTGGCCCGTCAGGGCGCGGCAACGAGCAATTGGTCCGGCCGACCGGATTCGGACGGTATGCCGTTCATATCCTTGCCCAGCTGCAACGCTGCTGACGCATCCGGCTCTGCGGCAACCGTCGGGACCAGCGGAAACACCCCTGCGGCCGGGTGCCCGCGCCGGGCCGGGGAACCCCTCGGGGGCGGTGGCCACAACGGCCGGAATCCGCTGACGGCTCCTCACTGCGCCGCGGGGCCCGCCGGTTCAGCCCTGGACGGCGAGGACGAGCGGGAGCACCCCGGCCGCCCCCGCCTGCCGCAGCAGCCGCGCGGCCACCGCGAGGGTCCACCCGGTCTCCGTGAAATCGTCCACGAGCAGCACCGGCCCGTCCGCCTCCTTGACCGCCTGTGCCAGCTCCGGGGACACGAGGAGCGAGCCGCTGAGGGCGCGCAGGCGCTGGGCGCTGTTGGAGCGCGGCACGCGGGCCCCGTACTCCTCCGCGTACTCCACCGATCCGAGCAGCGGCAGCCGCCCGACCCGCGCCACGTGCTCGCCCAGCGAGCCGATCAGCCGGGGCCGGCTGCGGGAGGCGACCGTGACCACCCCGGCGGGCCGCGCCGGGGCGCCGGGTCCGCCCGAGGCCCAGCCGCCGGGCCCCTTCGCCCAGTCGGCGAGCACACCGACCACGGCGTCGGCCACATCGCCGGGCACCGGCTCGTCGGGCGCCTGCGCGGCGAACAGCGGGCGCAGCCGGTTGCCCCAGCCGATGTCCGACAGCCTGCCCAGCGCCCGACCCGTCAGGGCCTGCTCGTCCTCCGGGATGCGCCCCTTGAGGGAGACGCCGATCGCGGGCAGCCCCGTCGGCCACATCCGGCGGGGATCCACCTCCACGCCCGCACGGACCAGATCGCCGCGGGCCGCGTCCAGGGCGGCACCGGACACGTCGGCCGTGAAGCGGGCCCCGGAGCAGTTGTCGCAGCGGCCGCAGGGGGCCGCCTCCTCGTCGTCCAGCTGACGCCGCAGGAACTCCATCCGGCAGCCGGTCGAGGCGGCGTAGTCCCGCATCGCCTGCTGCTCGGCGGCCCGCTGCCGGGCCACCCAGGCGTACCGCTCGGTGTCGTAGGCCCAGGGCGCGCCCGTGGCCGTCCAGCCACCCTTGACGCGGTGCACCGCGCCGTCCACGTCGAGGACCTTGAGCATGGTCTCCAGCCGCGAGCGCCGCAGCTCCACGAGGGGCTCCAGCGCGGGCAGCGACATCGGCTTCTCCGCGCGCGCCAGCACCTCGAGGGTGCGGCGGACGAGCTCCTCCGGGGGGAAGGCCAGCGAGGCGAAGTACTCCCAGATCGCGGAGTCCTCCCGGCCCGGCAGGAGCAGCACCTCCGCGTGCTCCACCCCGCGGCCGGCGCGGCCGACCTGCTGGTAGTACGCGATGGGCGAGGCGGGCGAGCCGAGGTGGATCACGAAGCCGAGGTCGGGCTTGTCGAAGCCCATGCCGAGCGCCGAGGTGGCGACCAGGGCCTTGACCCTGTTGGCCAGCAGGTCCTCCTCCGCCTGCTGGCGCTCGGCGTTCTCCGTCTTGCCGGTGTACGAGGCGACGGTGTGCCCGCGCTGCCGCAGGAACGCCGTGACCTCCTCGGCCGCCGCGACCGTGAGCGTGTACACGATCCCGGAGCCGGGCAGCTCGTCGAGGTGGTCGGCGAGCCAGGCCAGGCGGCGGGCGGCGTCGGGCAGGTGCAGCACGCTCAGGCTCAGGCTCTCGCGGTCCAGCGGGCCGCGCAGCACCAGCGCGTCCGAGCCGCCGCCCGTACCCAGCTGCTCGGCTACGTCCGCCGTCACGCGGGCGTTGGCCGTGGCGGTGGTGGCGAGCACCGGGACCCCCGCCGGGAGCTCGGCGAGCATCGTGCGCAGGCGCCGGTAGTCCGGCCGGAAGTCGTGCCCCCAGTCGGAGATGCAGTGGGCCTCGTCGACCACCAGGAGACCGGTCGCGGCCGCGAGCGTGGGCAGGACGTTGTCCCTGAAGTCGGGGTTGTTGAGGCGCTCGGGGGACACCAGCAGCACGTCGACGGTCCCCTCGGCCATCTCGGCCCGGACGTCCTCCCACTCCTCCGTGTTGGACGAGTTGATCGTCCGGGCGCGGATTCCGGCCCGGGCCGCGGCGTCGACCTGGTTGCGCATCAGCGCCAGAAGCGGGCTGACGATCACGGTCGGGCCGCTGCCGCGCTCGCGCAGCAGGGCGGTCGCCACGAAGTACACGGCGGACTTGCCCCAGCCCGTGCGCTGCACCACCAGGGCGCGGCGCCGGTCGGCGACGAGCGCCTCGATGGCCAGCCACTGGTCCTCGCGCAGCCGGGCCCGGCCGGTCGCGTCCCCGACGAGGCGGGCGAGGACGGTGTCGGCGGCGGTGCGCAGCTCCGTGCTGTTCGTGTGCTCCATGGGCCCATCCAACAGGACGGGTCGGACATCCGCGGCCCCGAGCGCGCGTGAGCCGCCCGGGCCGGGCGGTGGCGGTGGTGCCCCGGGGAGGGGAGGAGGGGGAGGAGGGGGGAGCGTTCCGGCGGCGGGGCAGGATACGCCGTGCCGCGGAACGGTGCACCGGCCTGTGGACGGCCGCTGTCCACAGGGGTCGCGGGACCGGCGGGGTCCGCGGGACCGTCGTGGCATGACGAACCACAGCGAATCGGCGGGGTCCTGCTCCGTCGGCCAGATCACCCTGCGCAGCCCCGGCGAGCTCGCCGACGCCCTGCCCTACATGGTCGGCTTCCACCCGACCGACTCCCTCGTGATGATCGCGGTGCACGGCGAGGCCGGCCGTTTCGGCGGCCGCCTGCGCGTCGGGATCCCGCGCGCGCCCGCCGAATGGGACGAGCTGGCCGCGGAAGTGGCCCAGTGCCTGGTGTCGGGCAGCGAGCGCCGCTCGGGCCGCCCCGACGCCATCGTGGTCTTCCTGTGCCGCGATCCCGAGGAGGGCGAGAGCGCGCACCGCGTCAGCGAGCTGCTGCGGCCGCTGGCCCAGAAGCTCCGGCTGGCCTGCGGGGCGCTCGACGTCCCGGTCATGGAGGCGCTGTGCATCTCCGGCGGCCGGTACTGGTCCTACTGCTGCCCCGATCCGCGCTGCTGCCCTCCGGAGGGCACCGCCCTCGCCCTCCCCGGCACCTCGGTCGCCGCCGCGACCGCCGCGTACGCGGGCATCCGGGTGCGCGGGTCCCTGCGCGAACTGGAGGGCAGGCTGGCCCCGTTGCAGGGGGCCGCGGCCCGCGCCCAGGGCCGGGCCCTCGACGAGGCCGCCGCCGACCTCCTGCCCCGCATGCTCGACGGCGCCACCCGGGCCGAGGTCGGAGCCGACACCCTCGCCCTGGCGCGGGCGGTACGGCACCGGTTCGCCCAGGCGCCGCCCGCCGACACGGGCCCGGCCGCCGACGACTGGGACGACGCCCTGATCGGGGACGCCGAGGCGGCCTCCCTGCTCCTCGGGCTCCAGGACCGCGAGATCCGCGATATCGCGGCCGAGTGGATGGAGGGGGAGGAGGCGCCGCCCGCCCTGCGGCTGTGGCGGGCCCTCGCCCGCCGCTGCGTGGAGGGGTACGCCGAGCACGCCGCGCCCCCGCTGACCCTGGCCGGCTGGGTGGCCTGGTCCACGGGCGACGAGCCGTACGCCCGCATCGCGCTGTCCCTGGCCCTGCGCGCCGATCCCGAATACCGCTTCGCCGAACTCCTCCACCACGCCTGCAACGAGGAGCTGGACCCGGAGACCCTCCGCGCCTGCCTGCGCGAGGAGCGGCGGCGGCGCGAGCGGCCGGCCCGGCACCGGCGCGCCGCGCCGTCCCCCGTGCGCGGCGGCAGCCCGTCGGGGCGGGCGGCCCGCTCCGGCTCCCCGAAGTCGCGCCGGCCCGCACCTGCCGCGGCCCGCGGCCGGCGGGAGGGGTCCGCTGCAGGGCACCCGGCCGGGCCGGGCCCGGCGCCGGCGCCGTGAGCACGGACCCGGCCGCCCGCGCGGGCGGTCTCAGGAGGGCGCGGCGGGGCGGCGGAGCGCAGGGCGTGCCTGACCCGCCCCGGGTGGCGGCCTGCCTGGTCCGCACCCGGGCCGCCCTGGTCCGGTCCTGGGCGGGAGGTGCCGCGTCAGTGCCCCTGCGCGGCCGGAGGCTGCTGCGCGGGGCCGTCGGGGCGGTGCTCCGGGCGGTGGTGCGGGTGCGCGGGCGGCGGCCGGGCCGTGACCCGGTGCGGCATCGGCGCGTTCAGGTGGTTGGTGGAGGGGGCCCTCCCGCGCCGCCGCACCATCCGGCACGCAGACAAGGCGAGACATGCCCCACCCCGTTCCCCCCGCGCGCAGACCCGCCTCCGGAGCCGTTCCGGGCGGCCGCCCGGCCCCCGGCGCCGCCGCCGGGGCCGACCGCCGCACCGCCGAACTCCCGCCCGTCCACGGGGCCGTGGTCTGCGTCCTCGCCCCCTGCCTGGCCATCTCCCCGGAGCACGGCCAGCTCACCGGCCGGGGGCTCGACGGGGTCTACCGCTCCGGCCGCAGGCTCCTGTCCCGGTGCCTGCTCCGGATCGCCGGCCGGGACCCTGTGGCCCTCCGCAGCCGCAGGCTCGGCGCCGACCGGGCCGGGTTCACCTCCACCGTCCGCACCGGCGCCGGGCCGGGGCCCGACCCCGACGTCACCGTCGACCGCGTCCGCCATGCCGACGGCACCGAGCGGATCACCGTCCGCAGCCACGCCGCCCGCCCGCTGCGGCTGCCCGTCGAGCTCTCCCTCGGAACGGACCTCGCCGACCTCGGGGCCGTGGCCGCCGGCAGGCCCGGACCCGAGCTGCCCGCCGCGGTGCACGCGGCCGGACTGCGCTGGAGCCAGGACGGTGCGCAGAGCGTCACCACGGCCGACCCCCCGCCCGACGACGTGCTCGCCGCCCTCGGACTGCTGCGCTGGGAGCTCGCCCTGGCCCCGGGCGAGTCCCGGACCATCGAACTGCGCACGGGGCAGGAGCGGGCCCCCCGGATCCCCGCCGGGCTGCTGGCCGGAACCCTCGCCGAAGCCGCTGCGGAAGGAGACGACCCGCGCGCCGGGGCCCTGTTCCGCACCAGCCTCGAAGACCTGCGGGCCCTCCTCCTGCGCGATCCGGCAGAGCCCGCCGACTCGTTCGCCGCGGCCGGGGTCCCCTGGCGCTGCGGACTCGCCCCCGCCGAGGCCCTCTGGGCCGCCCGGATGGCCCTCCCGCTCGGCACCGCCCTGGCTGCTGCCACCCTGCGCATCCTGGCGCGCACGCAGACCGCCGGCCGGGGGCCCGGGGCCGGGCACATCCCGGGCCCCCGGCGCGGCGCGGGCCCCGGGCTGCCCCCCGGGTGCACGGGCACCGAGGCCACCCTCGGCTTCCCCGTCCTCCTCGCGGAGGCCCGGCGCTGGGGCCTGGCCGAGAAGGAGGTGGACGCCCTCCTCCCCGCCGCGGAGCGCTGCCTCGCATGGCTGCGGAGCAGCACCGCCGACGACCTGCTCCCCGAGCCCGCGGACGGGCCCCGGCGCTGCGAGACCCAGGCCCACGCGCACCGGGCCGCCCTCCTCGGCGCGGACCTCCTCGACGCCTGCAACCGCCCGGGGGCCGCGGAGCTGCGGGACCTGGCCGCCGCCCAGCGCGAGCGCTTCCGCGAGCGCTTCTGGACCGAGGGCCCCTCGGGGGGCTCCCCGGCCGCCGCCGTCTGGGCCGACGGCCGTCCGCTGCCCTACCTGCCGGGGGCCGCCGCGCACCTGCTCGACACCGGGCTGCTCGGCGGCGGGCGGCTCGCCCCGGGGCTCCTGGACCCCGTACGCGCCGAGCAGCTGGCGCGGCTGCTCGGAGCCCCGGCCATGGACTCGGGCTGGGGGCTGCGCAGCCTGGGGGCCAAGGAGCCGGGGCACAACCCCTTCGGGCACCGGTCGGGGGCGGTGCGCGTCCACGAGACGGCGGTCGCCGTGGCCGGGCTCGCCGCGGCCGGCTTCGAGAAGGAGGCCGGGACCCTGCTGCGCGGGTTCATGGACGCCGCCGAGTCCTTCGGCCACCGGCTGCCCGAGATGTACGCGGCCGAGCAGCGCACGGCGGGCAGCGCCCCGCTGCCGCACCCGGCGGCCTGCCGCCCGGCCGCGGTCGCGGCCGCCTCGGGGCTGCACGTGCTCGTCTCCCTCGCGGGCATCCGCCCGGACGCGCCCGCGGGCACGGTGGCCCTGGCCCCGCTGGCCGGTGCACCCCTGGGGGCCCTCCGGCTGTCGGGGCTCCGGGTGGCGGGGGAGCCGTTCGCGGTCCGGGTGAGCCGGCTCGGGCTGGCGATGGTCGAGGAGGCCGCCGAATCCCTCCAGCTCGGGGTCTGACGCGCAGGAACCGGCGGATCCCGGCCGGATCGGTCCGGATCCCGCCGGTTCCGGCCGGGGTCGTTGAAGGAGATCACGAAAGGACTGTTTATCGTCAGGAAGACGACTATGATCGCGGCATGCCCTACGACCCGTCGGCCTTTCCGCCCTTCGCCGTCACCGTCGACCTGGTCGTGCTCACCGTGCGGCGCCATGCGCTCTGCGCGCTGGTGGTCCGCCGGGGCGAGCAGCCGTACCAGGGCCGCTGGGCGCTCCCCGGCGGCTTCGTCCGGGGGGACGAGGACCTGAACGCCGCCGCCGCCCGGGAGCTCGCCGAGGAGACCGGCCTGTGCGCCCACGACCCCGCCGAGCCCGGCGCGGGCAACGGCGCCCACCTGGAACAGCTCGCGACCTACGGGGACCCCGGGCGCGACCCCCGCATGCGCGTGGTCAGCGTGGCCCACCTCGTCCTCGCCCCCGACCTGCCCGCCCCGCGGGCGGGCGGCGACGCCAACAGCGCCCGCTGGGCCCCCGTCGGCGAGGTCCTCGGCACCGACGGCGGGGCCGCGCGGGAGGGCGACGGGCCCGGCGCCCTCGCCTTCGACCACGCGCTGATCCTCGCCGACGGGATCGAGCGCGCCCGTTCGAAGATCGAGTACTCCTCGCTGGCCACCGCCTTCTGCCCGCCCGAGTTCACCGTGGGCGAGCTGCGCCGGGTGTACGAGGCGGTCTGGGGGGTCGCGCTGGACCCGCGCAACTTCCACCGGAAGGTGACGGGGACCCCCGGCTTCCTGGTGCCGGCGGGCGGGACGACGACCCGTCAGGGCGGCCGCCCCGCGCAGCTGTTCCGGGCCGGCGGCGCCACCCTGCTCAACCCGCCCATGCTCCGGCCGGAGGTCTGAGGGCGGCCGGAGGAGCACAGTTCCGGATGCGCCGGGCCGCGTTACGTTGTAAAGCGGACATATCGGGTTATCTTCCGGTGGTATTCGCCGCCCCGCAGAGCGGTCTTCACCACCCGCGAGAGAAGCGATGCTCCAGGCCATCGGACTGACCAGTGCCCCCCGCAGAGACCTCCCGCCCGCCGTGGACGACCTCACGTTCGAGGCCCGGCCCGGCCGGGTGACCGCCCTGCTCGGTGAACCGGGTGCGGGCAAGACGACCGCCCTCCGGCTGATGCTCGAGCTGGAACAGGGCCGCGGAGTCACGTACTTCCGCGGACGCCCCCTGCACCGCATCGCCCACCCCTCCCGCGAGGTGGGCGCCCTCCTCGGAGACGTGCCCGGCCACCCCGCCCGCACGGTCCGCGGCCAGCTGCGGATGCTCTGCGCCGCAGTCGGGGTGCAGGCCTCCCGCGCCGACGAGATGCTCGACGTCGTCGGCATGGCCGGGCTGCGCGACCAGCGCCTCGGCACCCTCTCGGCCGGGATGGACCGCCGGCTCGGGCTGGCCGCCGCCCTGCTGGCCGACCCCTGCACCCTGCTGCTCGACGAGCCCGCCGCGGACCTCTCCGCCCGCGAACAGGCCTGGCTCCACGGCCTGCTGCGCAGCCACGCCGAACTCGGCGGCGCCGTGCTCTTCACCACCGCCGACCCCAAGGAGGCCGCGCGCAGCGCCGACCGGGTCGTCAGCATCGACGGCGGACGCCTCGTGGCCGACCAGGAGGCGGCCGACTTCGCCCGCACCCGCCTGCGCCCCCGCGTCGCCGTCCGCACCCCGCACGCCCCCCGCCTCGCCGCCCTGCTCGGCCGCGAGGCCCGCGCCGCCAAGAAGTCCGTCGAGGTGGTCGAGGAGGGCGGCAACCGCCTCTCCGTCTACGGCAGCACCTGCGCCGAGATCGGCGAGACGGCCTTCCTCCACGGGGTCCTGGTCCACCAGCTCGCCGACGAGACCGGCGACTCCGGCCCCTCGGTGCCCCGTCCGGCCGCCGCTCCGGACGGCGCCGCAGCCACCGCGGCGGCCTCGGCGCCGCCCGCCGCGACCACCGCCGAGGCGGGCGGCGGCCCGGTGCAGCGCCCGTACGCGGAGAGCACCGCCCCCGTGTCCGCGGTGCGGCGCGTCGGCGGCCCGCTGCGGCCCTTCCGCTACGAACTGCGCCGCACCTTCGGCACCCGCACCGCCGCCGTTGTGGCCGCGGCCTCCGTCCTCGCCTCCGCCCTCCTGACCCTCTTCCTCGCCCGCTCCGGCGGGCTGCCGCAGCCCCGGCTGCTGGCGGCCTGGCCCGCGCTGCTGCCGCTGCCGCCTGCCGCCCTGGGCGCCGGCCTGCTGGGCGCCCTGGCCTTCGGCGAGGAGTACCGCTACCCCGCCCTCGCGGCCGACCGCGGCACCGTCCCGCGCCGCCTGGGCCTGCTGAGCGCCAAGCTCGCCGTCACCGCCGCGCTCGCCCTGCTGATCGGCGCCCTCGCCGTCGTGGCCGACGGGGCCGCGCTGCGGCTCGTCTTCGACACCGACCTGGTGCGCGTCCCCCGCGAGTGGCTCTCCCCGGCCGCCAGCTGGGCGGGACTGCTGGTCGGCTGCGCCTGGGCCGGCGTGCTCGCCTCGGGCGTGTTCCGCTCGGCCGCGGCGGGGCTGGCCGCCGTACTCGCCGTGCCGGTGCTGGTGGTGCCGCTCGTGCGGAAGGCGTTCGCGGGACCGTCGGCGTACGACATGTCGGGGATCGCCGAGCGGCTGCGCGGGACGGCGTGGGCCCAGTGGCCCCCGGAGGCGGACCGGTTGCTCCTCGGGGCCTTCCGGGTACTGGCCCAACCCGTGGGTGCGGCACTGGCGTTGTCGCTCGTGGTCCTGTTGTGCGCGTATGGGTTCACGGGGCTTCGGAGCCGGGTCCGTTGGTGACCGGTTCCGCATCCAAGGTGCCAAGATCCACCCCGACGGACCACAACTCCCCGTAAAAGGCCCGGTTCTTTACGATAAGTCGTCAATTGCGCAGGTGGCACCGATCACCCTTTCGTGTGCTTTTCACCAAAGACCTCAAGGGCCGCCGGACCGCGGCCGACAAAGGATGCGTGAGTACCCTTGCGCACACCATGATGACCGCCGCCCGCCACGCCGACTCCGGCCTCGCCGGCCCGGGCGAACTCGACCGCTACCCCTACGCGGAGGCCGCTGCGCCCGACCGCGTCGGTGCGCCCCGCTGGGACGGCCCCGACGTCGAGTTGAGCCGGGTCGGCCGCCGCGCCGCGGGCAGCCGCGGCCGCGGACTGCACGGCCAACTCGTCCAGCAGCTCGGCCAGATGATCGTCTCCGGCGACCTCGGCGCCGACCGCCCGCTCGTGCCCGAGGAGATCGGCCAGCGCTTCGAGGTCTCCCGCACCGTCGTCCGCGAGTCCCTGCGCGTCCTGGAAGCCAAGGGGCTCGTCAGCGCGCGCCCGAACGTCGGCACGCGGGTCCGCCCGGTCAGCGACTGGAACCTCCTCGACCCGGACATCATCGAGTGGCGCGCCTTCGGGCCGCAGCGCGACGACCAGCGCCGCGAGCTCAACGAGCTCCGCTGGACCATCGAGCCCCTCGCCGCCCGGCTCGCCGCGGGCCACGGCCGCCCCGACGTCCAGCAGCGCCTGTCGGACATGGTCGAGATCATGGGCCACGCCCTCGCCCAGGGGGACGCGATCACCTTCTCGCGGGCGGACAACGAGTTCCACGCCCTCCTGATCCAGGTCGCGGGCAACCGGATGCTGGAGCACCTCTCCGGCATCGTCTCCTCGGCCCTCCACGTCTCCGGCGGCCCCGTCACCTCCTGCGACCGCCCCAGCGAGTCCTCCGTGGCCCACCACGGGCGCATCGTCGAGGCCCTCGCCGCCGGCGACTCCCAGGGCGCCGAGAACGCCATGCGCCAGCTGCTGACCGTCCACCCTGAGGTGGAGCGCGTGGTCCCGGCACCGCGCGAGCACTGACGCATGGGCCGGGCCTCCCGCCCGGCGGGCGGAACGTGTGTCGCCGGACCCCGCGGGGTCCGGCGACACGGGTCCGGACGGCGCGCCGGGCCGCCGTTACCGCGCCTCGGTACGACCGTATGAGAGGTTTCCGCATGAAGAGGGTGTGACTCGGGCCACGAAGATTGGGCGTAACGCTCCGCGAGGTCTCGCGATGACCTAAGAGGTGATGGTCGACGGAGGGAACACAGCAGCCGTTGCGGGCGCTGTGCAGCTCCCCGGCCCCTGCCCGCGCCTCCGGCCCATCCCCGTCGGTGGTCGTCGGCTCCGGTCCAGCACCAGGCCGGGGTCGGAAGCCGTTCCCATCGTTCCGAGAGGTTGTTCGTGTCGGCCAGCACTTCCCGTACGCTCCCGCCGGAGATCGCCGAGTCCGAGTCTGTGATGGCGCTCATCGAGCGAGGCAAGGCCGAGGGTCAGATCGCCGGCGACGATGTGCGTCGGGCCTTCGAGGCTGACCAGATTCCGCCGACCCAGTGGAAGAATGTTCTGCGCAGCCTCAATCAGATCCTCGAGGAAGAGGGTGTGACGCTGATGGTCAGTGCCGCGGAATCCCCCAAGCGGGCCCGCAAGAGCGTCGCAGCCAAGGCCCCCGTCAAGCGGACGGCCACGAAGACCGTGACCGCGAAGGCGGCGGCCGACAGGCCCGCGGCGCCGGCGGCCGGTCCCGCGGACGCGCCCGCCGGGGCGGTGCAGGCCCAGGGTGCGGCGGACACCGGAGCGGAGAGCGCCGCGGACGGTGCGGACGAGACCGCGCCCGCCCCCAGGGCGGCGAAGAAGGCGGCCGCGAAGAAGGCCGCACCCGCCCGGAAGACCGCCGCGAAGAAGACGGCCGCGAAGAAGACCGCGGGCAAGAAGGACTCCGACGAGCCGGGCGAGGAGCAGGGCGAGGAGGGCCCCGGCGCGGGCAAGGGCGACGAGCCCGAGGAGGAGGGCGGCAGCGGCGAGGCCAAGGGGTTTGTGCTCTCCGACGACGACGAGGACGACGCCCCGGCCCAGCAGGTCGCCGTGGCCGGCGCCACCGCCGACCCCGTCAAGGACTACCTCAAGCAGATCGGCAAGGTGCCCCTCCTCAACGCCGAGCAGGAGGTCGAGCTCGCCAAGCGGATCGAGGCCGGCCTGTTCGCCGAGGACAAGCTCGCCAACGCCGACAAGCTCGCCCCCAAGCTCAAGCGCGAGCTGGAGATCATCGCCGAGGACGGCCGCCGGGCCAAGAACCACCTGCTGGAGGCCAACCTCCGCCTCGTGGTCTCGCTGGCCAAGCGCTACACCGGCCGCGGCATGCTCTTCCTGGACCTGATCCAGGAGGGCAACCTGGGCCTGATCCGCGCCGTCGAGAAGTTCGACTACACCAAGGGCTACAAGTTCTCCACGTACGCCACCTGGTGGATCCGCCAGGCGATCACGCGCGCGATGGCGGACCAGGCCCGCACGATCCGCATCCCCGTGCACATGGTCGAGGTCATCAACAAGCTCGCCCGCGTGCAGCGCCAGATGCTCCAGGACCTGGGCCGCGAGCCCACCCCGGAGGAGCTGGCCAAGGAACTCGACATGACCCCCGAGAAGGTCGTCGAAGTCCAGAAGTACGGCCGCGAGCCGATCTCCCTCCACACCCCGCTGGGCGAGGACGGCGACAGCGAGTTCGGCGACCTCATCGAGGACTCCGAGGCCGTGGTCCCGGCCGACGCCGTGTCCTTCACGCTCCTGCAGGAGCAGCTGCACTCGGTTCTGGACACCCTCAGCGAGCGCGAGGCGGGCGTGGTCTCCATGCGCTTCGGGCTCACGGACGGCCAGCCGAAGACCCTCGACGAGATCGGCAAGGTCTACGGCGTGACCCGCGAGCGGATCCGCCAGATCGAGTCGAAGACCATGTCGAAGCTGCGCCACCCGTCCCGCTCCCAGGTCCTGCGCGACTACCTCGACTGAGCCGCCGCGCCGCGCGGCAGGCCCGTCGCCGGAGGCCCGGCACCCCCTCGGGGGGTGCCGGGCCTCCGCCGTGCGCGGGTGCGCACGGCGCCGGGGCGTACCACTCTGGGTGGGGTCACGCACACACGGAGTCAGGAGGCCCTATGCGTCGTCCCTTTGCCCGCACCCTGGCGGGAGCGCTGACCCTGGTGGCGGGGGCGGCCGTGGTGCCGCTGGCCCCCGCCCCGCAGGCCGTCGCGGACAGCGTGGTGGTCGGCGGCAAGCCGGTGCGGGTCTCGGACAGCCCCTGGGTGGTGGCGCTGTCCAGCCGTGACCGGTTCGGGGGTACGCGGGCCGGTCAGTTCTGCGGGGGAGTCGTGGTCGCGCCCACGAAGGTGCTCACGGCCGCCCACTGCCTGGCGCGCCAGGTGCTCGGGGGCCCGCCCGAGGCCGTTCCGGACCTGCGGGTGATCGCCGGGCGCACGGAGCTGCGCTCCGGGGACGGGTACGAGATCCCGGTCGCGGGGGCCTGGGTCAACCCCGCCTACGACCGGCTGACCAATGCGGGAGACCTGGCCGTACTGACCCTCGCCGAAGCGCTCCCGGAACGCTACGTACTCCCGGTGGCCGGTCCGGGTGACGAGGCCTACGCGCCCGGTACGGACGCGGCGGTCTTCGGCTGGGGGGACACGAGCGGCTACGGCGACTACGCGACCGGGCTGCGCTCCACCCGGGTGACGGTCTTCGAGGACGCCGCCTGCGAGGAGGCCTATCCGGGGGGCCCGGACGGCCGCTACCTGCCCGAGGCGATGGTCTGCGCCGGAGACACCGGGGGAGGCCGGGACGCCTGCCAGGGGGACAGCGGCGGGCCCCTGGTGGCCCGCGGGCGGCTGATCGGACTGGTGTCCTGGGGACGGGGCTGCGGACGCGCCGACAGCCCCGGTGTCTACACCCGGATCGCCCCGCTCGCGGGGCTGGTCGCGGGCTGAGGAGCCCCTGCATCCGCTCCGGGCCCGGTCGGGGGCCCGGAGCGGATACGAGGACGGGCGGCCTCCCGGTTCACAGGGGGCCGCCCGTCGACCGGTCTGGACCGGTCCTGGCTCGTCGGGATGTGAGGCCTGTCAGCTTTCCTCGGTGTCGGCGCTGGCCGGAGCGGCCGTGAGCCGATCGGTCTCATCCTGTATTTCCGCGGCGATCTTCTTGAGTTCCGGCTCGAACTTGCGTCCGTGGTGGGCGCAGAAGAGCAGTTCACCGCCGCTCAGCAGGACGACGCGCAGATATGCCTGGGCGCCGCAACGGTCGCATCGGTCAGCGGCCGTCAGCGGGGTCGCGGGTGTCAGAACAGTAGTCACGTCGCCTCTTCTCTAGCTCGACGAGCTGTCGTACCAGGGTCAACATCCAACCAGGCCGAAAACGTTCCCGCTCGCGGCTTTTTACTCGAAACTTCCTTCCGAGCTGGCCGGCTGTTGCCGGTTGGCGGCGAAGGAGCCGTATTGCGTTGCTCTACGGTTTCGCGTTGCTGGCGTTGCATCGGTAAGCAGTCCTTGGGCATCCGGCGGGTTGCCGGTTGTTCATGAGGACGTGCCCGAACCCTAAATGGTTCATGCGCGGAAGGGAACGTGATGTTTGCTTCACCCCTTCGGAGGATCGAACGCCTGTGCGGTTCTGCACTAGGCTGAAGAAGCGGCGAGGGTGGCGTTGCACCGGCTCTACCAGGCCTCGGTACCCTCTGACCGGTAACCGAGCCACCCCTGAGCCCGACCGGGCCAGAAGAGAAATTCAGCGAGGAGCGAACTGCGTGACCGCCGACACGTCCGTGCCTTCCAGCGCGCTGCTGACCGGAGCAGACCGCGACGGCTCCAACTACACCGCGCGGCACCTCCTCGTCCTCGAAGGCCTCGAGGCGGTCCGCAAGCGTCCCGGCATGTACATCGGCTCCACGGACAGCCGTGGCCTGATGCACTGCCTCTGGGAGATCATCGACAACTCCGTCGACGAGGCCCTGGGCGGCTATTGCGACCACATCGAGGTCGTCCTCCACGAGGACGGCTCGGTCGAGGTCCGCGACAACGGCCGCGGCATCCCGGTCGACGTGGAGCCCAAGACCGGCCTGTCCGGCGTCGAGGTCGTCATGACCAAGCTGCACGCCGGCGGAAAGTTCGGCGGCGGCTCGTACGCGGCCTCCGGCGGCCTGCACGGCGTCGGCGCCTCCGTGGTCAACGCCCTCTCGGCCCGCCTCGACGTCGAGGTCGACCGCAGCGGGGCCACCCACGCCATCAGCTTCCGCCGCGGCGTCCCCGGGATCTTCACCGAGCAGGGCCCGGAGGCCCCCTTCGACCCGGCCAACGGCCTGGTCAAGGGCAAGCGGGTGCCCAAGACCCGCACCGGCACGCGCGTGCGCTACTGGGCCGACCGCCAGATCTTCCTCAAGGACGCCCGGCTCTCCCTGGAGACCCTCTACCAGCGCGCCCGCCAGACCGCCTTCCTCGTGCCCGGCCTCACCCTCGTCGTCCGCGACGAGCGGGGCATCGACGGCGCCGGCAAGACCGAGGAGGTCTTCCGCTTCGACGGCGGGATCAGCGAGTTCTGCGAGTACCTCACGCAGGACAAGGCCGTCTGCGACGTACTGCGCCTGACCGGCCAGGGGACCTTCAAGGAGACCGTCCCCGTGCTCGACGAGCGCGGCCACATGACCCCCACCGAGGTCACCCGCGAGCTCGGCGTGGACATCGCCCTGCGCTGGGGGACGGGGTACGAGACCACGGTCAAGTCCTTCGTCAACATCATCGCCACCCCCAAGGGCGGCACGCACGTCTCGGGCTTCGAGCGCTCCGTCGCCAAGACGGTCAACGAGGTCCTGCGCTCCGCCAAGCTGCTGCGGGTCGCCGAGGACGACGTGGTCAAGGACGACGCCATGGAGGGCATGACCGCGGTCGTGACCGTCCGGCTCGCCGAGCCGCAGTTCGAGGGCCAGACCAAGGAGGTGCTCGGCACCTCCGCCGCCACCCGGATCGTCGGCCAGGTCGTGGCCAGGGAGCTCAAGGCCTTCCTGACCTCCACCAAGCGCGACGACAAGCAGCAGGCCCGCGCCGTGATGGAGAAGATCGTCGCCGCGGCCCGCACCCGGATCGCGGCCCGCCAGCACAAGGAGGCGCAGCGCCGCAAGACCGCGCTGGAGTCCTCCTCGCTCCCCGCGAAGCTCGCCGACTGCCGCAGCGACGACGTGGAGCGCAGCGAGCTCTTCATCGTCGAGGGCGACTCGGCCCTGGGCACCGCCAAGCTCGCCCGGAACTCCGAGTTCCAGGCCCTCCTGCCGATCCGCGGCAAGATCCTGAACGTCCAGAAGTCCTCGGTCTCGGACATGCTCAAGAACGCCGAGTGCGGAGCGATCATCCAGGTCATAGGAGCCGGGTCGGGCCGTACCTTCGACATCGACCAGGCGCGCTACGGCAAGGTCATCATGATGACCGACGCCGATGTCGACGGCTCCCACATCCGCACCCTGCTGCTGACCCTCTTCCAGCGCTACATGCGCCCGATGGTCGAGGCGGGCCGGGTCTTCGCGGCCGTGCCGCCGCTGCACCGGATCGAGCTGGTCCAGCCGAAGAAGGGCCAGGACAAGTACGTCTACACGTACTCGGACAACGAGCTGCGCCAGACCCTGCTGGAGTACCAGCGCAAGGGGGTCCGGTACAAGGACTCCATCCAGCGGTACAAGGGCCTCGGGGAGATGGACGCCGACCAGCTCGCGGAGACCACCATGGACCCGCGGCACCGCACGCTGCGGCGGATCAACATCGGCGACCTGGAGGCCGCGGAGCAGGTGTTCGACCTGCTCATGGGCAACGAGGTCGCCCCCCGCAAGGAGTTCATCACGAGCTCGGCGGCGACGCTGGACCGCTCGCGCATCGACGCCTGACCCCGTTCCCCGGCGGGGCCGCGGACCCGCGGGAGCTCTTCACTCCTTCACCTGATGGAGTGAAGAGCTCCTAGACACCAGTCCGGAATGCGCCCCTTCCCCACATCCTTGTCCGCACGCGGCCAATGCGGCGGCGGGCAAGGAGAGTTCGGTGGACAAGCACGACGGCCGTGATGCCGGAACGATCCGGCTGGACGACCCCTGGTACGACGCGCTCGCGTCCGGATGGGGGGAGGGCGGCGAGGCGGGGGCCGTACCGGCGGCCGCCGCACCGGGCCCCGCCGACACCCGCGGCGGCCGCACCCCCGGCGGCTCCGGCCGAACCGGCCCCGGAGCCCCGCGCGCCTCCGCCACCGCCGAGATCTACCTCGAAGTGCACCGCAGCGAGGCCTTCCAGGAGGTCCGCAGCCGCTACCGCCGCTTCGTCGTCCCCGCCTCGCTCGCCTTCCTCGCCTGGTACCTCGCCTACGTCGTCACGGCCGTTGCCGCACCCGGTCTGATGGCCCGCCCGGTGGTCGGCGCGGTGAACGTGGCCCTGATCGCCGGCCTCGGCCAGTTCCTCACCACCTTCGTGCTCACCTGGGCCTACGCCCGGCACGCCCGGCTGCGCCGCGACCGGGCCGCCCTCGACCTGCGCTGGACGGTCTTCGAGCAGGCCCGCGGCGCGGAGCAGGCGCGGGGCGGGGAGGCCGGGCGGTGACCGCCGGGACGGCCTCCGCACTGCCGGCCGGCGGACTCGCCTCCGGCCTGTCCACGGGCCACCAGACCCTCGCGCTCGTCCTGTTCAGCACCTTCATCGCGGTCACGCTGGGCATCACCACCTGGGTGAGCCGCAACCGGCACGGCTCCCCGGAGGAGTTCTACGCCGGCGGCCGGCTGTTCTCCCCCATGGAGAACGGTTTCGCCATCGCGGGCGACTACATGTCCGCAGCCTCCTTCCTCGGCATCTCCGGGCTCATCGCGCTCTTCGGGTACGACGGGCTGCTCTACTCCGTCGGCTTCCTCGTGGCCTGGCTGGTCGTGCTCTTCCTGGTCGCCGAGCTGGTCCGCAACTGCGGCCGCTTCACCCTGGCCGACGTGGTGGCCGCGCGGATGAGCGAGCGCCCCGTCCGGATCGCCGCGGGCGCCTCCTCGGTCACCGTGTCCGTGCTCTACCTCGTGGCCCAGATGGTCGGCGCCGGCAGCCTGGTGGGCCTGCTGCTCGGCGGGAGCAGCCCGGCCGCCCGCGCCTGGACGGTGGTCGGAGTCGGCGCCCTGATGGTGGTCTACGTGTCCTTCGGGGGGATGCGCGCCACCACCTGGATCCAGATCGTCAAGGCCGTCCTGCTGATGGGCGGGGCCGTCACGCTGACCGTGCTGGTCCTGGTCCGCTTCAGCGGGGACTTCAACCAGCTGCTGAACAGCGCCGCCGAGCGCAGCGGCCACGGCGCCGACTTCCTCGCCCCCGGCCTGAAGTACGGCGGCGACTGGACCGCGCGCCTGGACTTCCTCAGCCTGGGCGTCGCCCTGGTCCTCGGCACCGCGGGGCTGCCGCACATCCTGTCCCGCTTCTACACCGTGCCCACCGCCCGGGCCGCCCGCCGGTCCGTCGTCTGGGCCATCGGGCTCATCGGCGGCTTCTACCTGATGACGATCGTGCTCGGCTTCGGCGCGGCCGCGCTCGTGGGACCGCAGGAGGTGCGCGAGTCGAACGCCGCGGGCAACACGGCCGTACCGCTGCTCGCCCTGTTCCTCGGCGGGGGCAGCGGGACCACAGGAGGAACGGTCCTCTTCGCCGTGGTCGCCGCCATCGCCTTCGCCACCATCCTCGCCGTCGTCGCCGGGATCACCCTCGCCTCGTCCGCCTCCGTCGCCCACGACCTGTACGCCTCCCTCAAACGGCGTCGGGCCCGCCAGCGCAGCGAGGTGTCCGTCGCCCGCGCGGCCGCGGTCGGCATCGGAGCCCTGGCCATCGGGCTGGGGCTGCTCGCCCAGGACCTCAACGTGGCCTTCCTGGTCGGCCTGGCCTTCGCCGTCGCCGCCTCCGCGAACCTGCCCGTCCTGCTGTACTCGCTGTTCTGGCGCGGTTTCACCACCCGCGGCGCCGTCTGGTCGGTGTACGGCGGGCTGGTGCCGGCGGTGCTGCTCGTCGTCTTCTCCCCGGTGGTCTCCGGCAGTCCCGACGCGCTGTTCCCCGGGGTCGACTTCCGGCTCTTCCCGCTCCAGAACCCGGGCATCGTCTCGATCCCGCTGGGCTTCCTCGCCGGCTGGCTGGGCACGGTCACCTCGCCCGAGGGCCCCGACGAGGCCCGGCACGCGGAGACCGAGGTGCGCTCGCTGACCGGCGCGGGCGCCGTCTGACGGACGCCGCGCCCGTCCCGGCGAACAGGACGGCGGGCCGGGCCGGGGCCGCTCCCCGGGGACACGGGGACACGGCCCCGGACTGCGGTCAGGGCTGCGCCGGGTCCGCGGGGGCCAGCCGGGCCAGGGCGAACACGCCCGTGACCACCAGGGCCACGCCCAGCAGCTGCGGGAGCACCCACCAGCCCCCGCGCACCTGCTCCTCGTACAGCAGGATGCCCAGCAGCATGCTGATGCCCGCGTCCCCGAGGGTCAGCGCGGGCTGCGAGGCGACCAGCGGCCCGCCCTGCATCGCGTGCCCGAGCAGCAGCAGCGCCGCGATGCCGCAGACCGCGAAGGCGTACGTCTGCCAGGCGGTCAGGAAGGCCCCCGGGCCCCGCTCGTCGAGGACGTGCACCGCGGACTTCATCAGGGCGGCGGTCAGCGCGTAGCAGACCGCCGTCGCCGCCCCCAGGCAGGCGGCCCGGGCCCGGCCCGGGGGCCGCCGCAGCCCCGCCGCGGCCAGCGCGAGCACTGCGGCGGCCCCCGCCGCGAGCGCCGGGAGCCAGCGGTCCAGCGGGACGTGCGTACGGTTCCCCGCGGGCGCGGCCGCCGCCAGCGCCACCCCGAGACCCGCCACCACGCAGGCCACGGCCAGCCACGGCCCGCGCGGCAGCCGCTGCCGGGTCAGCAGGGAGGCGATCAGCAGGGCCAGCGGCAGTTCGAGCACGAACAGCGGCTGGACGAGGGCCAGCGGGCCCGTCGCCAGCGCCACCGCCTGCCCGGCGCCCGCGGCGATCACCGCCGCGATCCCCGCCAGCCACAGCGGGTGCCGCAGCAGGTCGAGGACCAGGCCCGGCCGGAAGCCCTCGGCCTGCGGGAGGGTCAGTGCGGCCTTGCGCTGGAGCACGGTCGCCAGCGCGTTGCTGAACGCGGAGAACAGCGCGCAGAGGACCGGCAGTACGACGCCCATCCCCCGATCCTCACCGCCGCCGGCGCCCGCCGCGCCCCGCGCCCCGCGGCATTCGCCCGTCCGGCCCCCGGCCGGGCGGGCCGCCCGCACCGGCCGGACCCCGCTCGGGCGAACCTGCGGCCCGGGGCGTGGCCCGGCCGCCCCGCGGTGGTACGTCGAGGGAATGCAGCCCCCGGTGCCCCCGCCCCTCCGCACGGCCGCCGCCTACGCCTGGCGGCTGCTCGTCGTCGGCGCCGCGGTCTACGCGGTCTTCGCGCTCCTGGGGCGCTTCCACGAGATCGGCGTGGCCCTCTTCCTGGCGCTCGTCCTCACCGCCCTGTTGCGGCCGCCGGCCGATCTGGCGGCCCGGGGGCTGCCCCGGACCCTCGCCGTGGCCGCGACCGTGCTCGGTGGGATCGCGCTGGTGCTCGGCGGGCTCACGCTGGTCGGGGAGGCGGTGGCGGGGGAGAGCACCACGCTCGCACGGGAGTTCCGGGACGGCCTCGACCACATCGAGGAGTGGCTGGAGCGGCCGCCGTTCCGGCTGCCCCCGGAGGCGCTGACGGACGTGCAGGACCGGATCGGGGAGTTCCTCTCCAGCCACCGGTCGGCGCTGGTCAGCCAGGCGGTCAGCGGGGCCAGCCGGCTGGTGCACGTGCTGACCGCCCTCGCCCTCGGGCTGTTCGCCGCGGTGTTCTTCATCCACTCCGGGGACCGGCAGTGGGACTGGTTCTGCGGACAGCTCCCCGAGCGGGTGCGGGCCCGCTGGGACACGGCGGGCCGGGCGGCCTGGCGGACCTTCACCGGCTACACGCACGGGATCGTGCTCGTCGCCGCGACGAACGCCGTCCTGGTCGGCGTGGCGCTGTTCCTGCTCGGGGTCCCGCTGGCCGTCCCGCTCGCCCTGCTGGAGTTCTTCGCGGCGTTCGTGCCGCTGATCGGCTCGCCCGTGGCCCTGGCGGTGGCGGCCGTGGTCGCCCTGGCGGCGAAGGGACCGCTGACCGCCGCCGTCGTGGTGGCGCTGATCGTGGTCATCGGCCAGATCGAGGGGCACCTGCTGCACCCGGTGGTGATGAGCTGGGCGGTGCGGCTGCACCCGCTCGTGGTGGCGGTCTCGGTGCTGGCGGGGGCCACCGCGGCCGGGGTGGTGGGCGCGGTGGTCGCCGTACCGCTGGTGTCGGTGGCCTGGTCGGTCCACCTGGCGCTGCGCGCGGAGCGGGAGCGGGGGAGCGGGCGGGCGGGGCCGGATGCGGAGCCGGCGGGGGCGCCGCCGGGGCCGGCCGGCGGTGCGGGTCCGGGAACGTAGGACCGGGCGGGCTGCGGCCGCGGCCGGCCGGTACGGGCCGTCAGGGGCCGGTCGCGGGGACCCAGGCGTACCGGTGCTCGGGGCGGCCCGTCTCCCCGTAGCGCAGGCCCAGCCGGACCCGGCCGCTGCGCTCCAGCAGCTTCAGGTAGCGCTGGGCGGTCTGGCGGCTCACCCCGGCGCGCTCGGCGATCTCCTGGGCCGACAGGTCCCCGCCCGCGGCCAGCAGCACCTGGCGCACCAGCTCGGCGGTGCTGGGGGAGTGGCCCTTGGGCAGTTCCACGGGCGCGCTCGCGGCGGCGAGGGCACCGAAGATCCGGTCCACCTCGGCCTGCTCGGCCTCCCCGCCCGCGGCCAGGGTGCGGCGCAGGGCCGCGTACGCCTCCAGCTTGGCGCGCAGCCCGGCGAAGGCGAAGGGCTTGACCAGGTACTGGAGGGCGCCCAGCCGCATGGCGGACTGGACGGTCGCCAGGTCCCGGGCGGCCGTCACCATGATCACGTCGGTGTGCCGGCCCCGCTCCCGGAGCCCGCGCACGAGGTCGAGCCCGGTGCCGTCCGGCAGGTAGTGGTCCAGCAGGACGAGGTCCACCGGGTGCCGCTCGATGAACTCCGCGGCCTGCGCCGCGGTGTGGACCCGGGCCACGGCACGGAAACCGGGAACCTTCGCCACGTACGCCGCGTTGATCAGGGCAACGCCGGGGTCGTCGTCCACCACCAGCACGTTGATCAGGCTCCGGCCCCCGCCGCGGCCGCCCGCGGCGTCCGCCCCGCTCACCGCAGGGCCTCGGGGAGTACGACGGAGAACTCCGCCCCTCCGTCCGCTGCCTCCCCTGCCCGTGCGCTGCCGCCCTGCCGCTCCGCCAGGCGGCGGACCAGCGCGAGGCCGAGCCCCCGCTTGCCGTGCTGCTGCTGTGGGAGCTTGGTCGACCAGCCCTCGGTGAAGACCGCCTCCCGCTGCCCGGCGGGCACCCCGGGGCCGCTGTCGCGCACCCGCAGCGCGGCCGACTGCCCCTCGGCGGCCAGTTCCACCTCGACCCACGGGTCGCGGCTGCCGGTCGCTGCGGGGGCGGCCGCCGCGGCCGCCGCAGCGTCGATGGCGTTGTCCACCAGATTGCCCAGGATCGTCACGAGACCGCCCGGATCCACCAGGCGGTCGGGAAGGAGGGTCGCCGACGAGAGCCGCAGCCGCACCCCGCGCTCGGCGGCCACGGCCGCCTTGCCGACCAGCAGGGCCGCCAGCAGCGGGTCCCGCACCTTCTCCGCGACCTGCTCCGCCGTGGCCCGGTGCACTCCGGCGACCTCGGTGACGTACGCGGAGGCCTCCTCGTACAGGCCCAGCTCCAGCAGGCCGAGGAGGGTGTGCAGGCGGTTCGCGTGCTCGTGGTCCTGGGCGCGCAGCGCGTCGATCAGCCCGCGCGTCGAGTCCAGCTCGCGGCCCAGCCGCTCCAGCTCGGTGCGGTCGCGCAGGGTGGCGACCGCGCCGCCGTCCTGCGTCGGCATCCGGTTGGCGACGAGCACCCGCGGGCCCTGCACGGTCAGCAGGTCCTCGCCGGCGACCCGGCCGGCGAGCACGTCCGTGGTGCGCCCCGCCCCCAGCACCTCGTCCAGGGGGCGGCCCGCGGCCTCGGGCCCCAGGCCCAGCAGCCGCTGCGCCTCGTCGTTCAGCAGCCGGATCCGGCCCTGCCGGTCGAGTGCGACGAAGCCCTCGCGCAGGGAGTGCAGCATGGCCTCGCGCTCCGCCAGCAGCCCCGAGATATCGGAGAAGGCCAGGTCGCGGGTCTGCCGCTGGATCCTGCGCGCGATCAGGTACGCGGCCAGCGCGCCCACGGCCAGGGCCCCGCCCGCATAGGCGAGCAGCCCGGGGATCGCGCCGAGGAGCCGGTCGCGGACGCTGTCGTACGCGATGCCCACGGACACCGCGCCCACGATCCGGCCGGAGGCCTCGCGCAGCGGGACCTTGCCGCGGGCGGAGCGGCCCAGGGTGCCGTCGTCGATCTCCATGACCTCGCTGCCCGCGAGCGCCCGGGCGGGGTCCGTGGACACGGGCCGGCCGATCCGCTCGGGGCTCGGGTGGGAGCGCCGGATGCCCTGCCGGTCCAGCACGACCACGTACTCGGCGCCGGTGGACCGGCGGATCCGCTCGGCCGCGGTCTGCACGGGGCTGCCGGGGACGGCCCGGGTGGCGAGCAGGTCCTCGGCGAGCCGCGGGTCGGCGGCGGTGCTCTGCGCGATGGCGAGCGCGCGGCGCATGGCCTGGTCGTCGAGCTGGTCCCCCAGCGGGGCCAGGAACAGGCCGGTCGCCAGCACCGTGACCCCCGCGGCGATGGCGAGCTGGATCAGCAGGACCTGCGAGTAGACCCGCCGGGGCAGCCCGATCCGCCAGGCGTGCCCGGGGGCGCGGTCGGGTCCCGCTGCGGCGCTCATGGGGAGAAACGGTAAATCGGGCCACCGGGTTTCCGAAATCCCCCGCGGCCCGGCGCCCCGGCGGCCCCCGGTCGGCGGCTACGATCGGTCGGCGTGACCAGCAGGCAGCCCATCCCCGTCGTCGTCCTCGCCGGATTCCTCGGATCCGGGAAGACCACCGTCCTGAACCACCTGCTGAGGAACCGCGGCGGCACCCGGATCGGGGTGGTCGTCAACGACTTCGGCTCGATCGAGATCGACGCCATGAAGGTCGCCGGCCAGGTCGGTGACTCGATGGTCTCCCTCGGCGGCGGCTGCCTGTGCTGCGCTGTCGACGGCAGCGAACTCGACGCGTACCTGGAGCGGCTCTCCCGGCCCGAGCACGGCATCGACGTGATCGTCATCGAGGCGAGCGGGCTGGCCGAGCCCCAGGAGATGGTCCGGATGCTGGTCGCCGCCGAGAACCCGGCGGTCACGTACGGCGGGCTGGTGCTGGTCGTCGACGCGGCCGAGTTCGACGCCACCCGGGACCGGCACCCGGGGACCGACCGGCACCTGGCGGTGGCCGACCTGGTCGTCCTCAACAAGACCGACCGGGTCCCGGAGGCGGAGCGCGCCCGCATCGAGGGGGTCGTCGGCTCCCTCGCCCCGGGGGTCCCGGTGGTGGCCGCCGCGCACGGCGCGGTCGATCCGGAGCTGCTCTTCGACCGCAGGGAGTGGCGGGCGACGCGCGGGCAGCTGTCCTTCGAGGACCTGCTCGCGGAGGAGGAGGCCGAACAGGGCGCCGAAGAGGGGGCCGGGGTCCACGCGGGGCACGTCCACACGCTGTACGAGAGCGTGGAGTTCACCTCCGGGCTGCCTCTGAACCCGCGCCGCCTGATCGGGTTCCTCGACAGCCGCCCGCCGGGCCTCTACCGGATCAAGGGGTACGTGTACTTCGGCGTGCCCGGCCACCGCGAGAAGTACGAGCTCCACGCCGTGGGCCGGTTCCTGCGCTTCGACCCCCGGCCCTGGACCCGCGGTGAGGAGCGGCTGACCCGGCTGGTGCTGATCGGCTCCGGAACCGGCGGATCCGCCCTGCTGCCCGCCCTGGAGGCCTGCCGCGAACCGGCCGCGCAGGAGCTGCCGCCCGAGTCCATGTGGGGCGTCCTGCGCTACGTACCGCACCGGGACGCCGACGAGGGCGAGGCCGATGCGGCGGCGGACGCGCAGGCGGATGCCGACACGGGTACGGGTACGGATCGGCGTACCGGTTCGGGCGCAGGGGCGGGCGCGGCTCAGGCCGCCTCGATGCCGTAGTCCCGCAGCAGGTCGGCGAGGCCGCCGCGGTAGCCCCGGCCCCCGGCCACGAAGTCCCAGTCCCCGTTGGCCCGCCGCCGGAAGGAGCCCAGGACCAGGGCCGTCTCGCCGGGCCGCCCGTCCGAGACCTCCAGGGCGCCCAGCTCCCCGCCCGCCTCCGACAGCAGCCGGATCCGGGCGCCGGAGAAGCCGGAGAGGTCGGCCCCCGGATTCGCCTCCGGGTCCACGGCTGCGGCCAGCACCAGCCGGTCCGCGTGCGCCGGAAGCGCCTCGAAGGCCACGTCGAGGGCCGCTTTGTCGGGGGACCGGTGCGGCCGGGAGCGGACCGAACCGTCCGGGGTCCTGGGGTTGTTGAAGAACACGAAGTGGTCCTCGCCGAGCGCCCGGCCGCCCGAGCAGACGAGTGCGCAGACGTCGACCCCGACCGACCCCGACCAGGACATCCCCAGCACGCTGCGCTCGGGGCCGGGTGCGCTCTGCGGGGCCGGCGCTGCCGCCGCGCCCCCGGAGCGCTGCGCGGGGACCCCCGGCCCGCGCTCCCCGAGCCGCCCCCGCAGCCCGTGCCGGTGCAGCAGCGCGACCAGCTCGGGCCCGGAGACCAGCTCCAGCGGCTTGCCCTCGGCGAAGGCCCGGGAGCCCGGTCCGAAGGAGGAGGTGGTCACCAGCACGCCCTTGTTCGCCCCGGCGTCCTGGACCGTTCCGTACAGGTCGCGGACGGCCGTCGGCGGGACGGTGTTGCGGTACCGCTTGACCTGCACCACGATCCGGCCGCCGCGGATCGGAGCCGGGTCCACCGCCTCGACGTCCACCCCGCCGTCGTTGGACCGCTGCGTGGTCACCGCCTCCATGCCCATGGCCCGGAACAGCTCGGCCACCAGCCCCTCGAACGCGACCGGATCCATCTCGAAGAGGTCGGGACCGGCCCCGGCCGCCTCCGTCCCGGCGCCCGCCGCAACGGCCCCGCCCCGGCCCCCGGTATCGGCGGGCAGCTGGATCGGGCGGACCGCCGCGAGCTGGTCGGGCCGCGCCGACAGCAGCCCCCGCAGCGCCCCGGTGAGGCAGTCCACAGGGCTCACCTGCTCCAGGTGCAGCCCCGCGAACTCCGGATGAGCCGCCTGTACGGTGCCCAGGACGATCTCCGCCCGCCGCCCGGTCGCCGGGTCGTGCTCGTCGACGAAGCCGTTGACCACCACCGAGCCCAGGGCCCCGAACTCGTCGGCCGCGTACAGCTCGCGCAGCACCAGCAGCAGGCACTGGGCCACCAGCTCCCGGTACAGGGCGCGGCGCTGGGTGACCGGCCGGGCGGTCTCCCGGTCCTGGTCGGCCGCGTACACGTACCGCACGGACTTGACCGCCGGGACGGTGTCGGGGCCCGGCAGCTGCCAGTCGACCACCAGCCGCCGCGCCGCCGGGTCGTAGCCCGCCGCCACCCGGCGCGGCAGCTCCCGGGGCCAGGCCGGGGAGGCGTACAGGGCCGCGGAGAAGTACTCGGCCGCGGCCTCCGGGTCGCCGGAGCGCAGGGCCCCGGTCAGCTCGGCGAGCCCGGAGTTGTGGGCGCGCACCTCGGCGAGCTGCTGCGCGGCCCGCCGGTCGTACCGGCGGCGGTGCTCGTCCAGCTCCGCGCGGCGCCGGGCCTCGGCCGCGTGCGCCTCCTGCCAGGCGCGGGTGTACCGGGCGTGGGCCTCCTGCTCGGCCTGGGCCCGCCGTCCCGGGGACAGGGACCAGCCCGTCTGTACGGGGAACTGGTCGAGGCGCGGCATCGGCACGGGCCGGGCGAGGGCGTCGGGCGCCGCGTAGGGCTCCGGCTGCTCGGAGCGGACCAGCGACGCGGCACGGAAGGGAGGGGTCCGGCAGCCCGCCGCCAGCAGGCCCTGGAGGGCCGCGACCCGGGCCTCGATCTCCTCGGTCTGCTGCCTGGCCTGCGCCTCGCGGTACTGCCGGTAGGCGGCCTGCTGCTCGCGGCGGCCGCGGGCCGCCTCGCGCTCGTACTCCCGCTGCCGGCGCTCCGCCTCGCGCTGCTGGAGCAGCTGGGCCCGCTGGAGCTCGCGCTGGGCCTCGGCCCAGGTCCCGATCATTCCCCTCGACCGACGGCTCATCTGCTGTTGTCTCCCCCCACCCGCGCTTCGGGGCAACCCTAGCCACTCACGGTCGCGAAGCGGCGCCCTTTCATCCGCTTCGGTACGGATCCGCCTGCCGGCGCGGACCGGGCCCGGGCCGGGGCCGGTACGGCTGCGGACACGGCTCCGGCCGGCCCCGGGAGCGGGACCGGCCGGAGCGGGCGGTGCTACAGCGCGGGGCCCGCGACCACCGCGACCGGGCCCGGCAGCGCCGATCCCGAGCCGTCGCGGCGCGGGTCCGGGGCGGGCAGCTCCACCGGCGCCCCGCCGGCCGAGGCCGCCAGGGCCGGGGCGGGACCGGCCCAGGCCAGGGTGAGGACGTCCTCGCCCTTCAGGAACCGCTGGCAGCGGACGCCGCCCGTGGCCCGGCCCTTGCGCGGGTACTGGTCGAACGGCGTCAGCTTGCCGGAGGCCAGCGAGTCGTCCAGCGTGCCGTGCGAACCGGCGACGCTCAGGACGTACGCCTCCGCCGCCGGGTCCACCGCCGAGAAGTGGATGACCTTCGCGCCCTCGGACAGCTTGATCCCGGCCATGCCGCCCGCGGGCCGGCCCTGCGGCCGCACCTGCCCCGCCGGGTAGCGCAGCAGCTGGGCGTCGTCGGCGATGAAGACCAGGTCCTCCTCGCCCGTGCGCAGCTCGACCGCGCCGACGATCCGGTCGCCCTCCTTGAGGGTGATGACCTCCAGCTCGTCCTTGTTGGCCGGGTAGTCCGGCACCACGCGCTTGACCACACCCTGCTCGGTGCCCAGGGCCAGGCCCTGCGAGGTCTCGTCGAGCGTGGTCAGGCAGACCACCTTCTCGTCCGGGGCCAGGCCCGAGAGGAACTCGGTGACCGGGGCCCCGCCGGCCAGGTTCGGCGCCGCGTGCGTGTCCGGCAGCTGCGGCAGGTCGATCACCGACAGCCGCAGCAGCCGGCCCGACGAGGTCACCGCGCCGACCTCCGCCCGCGCGGTGGCGAGCACCGAGGACACGATCACGTCGTGCTTCGCGCGCTTGCCGTCGCCCTCGGACAGCGGCTCGCCGGTCAGGGTGCGCGCCAGCAGGCCCGTCGAGGACATCAGCACCCGGCAGGGGTCGTCCGCGACCTCCAGCGGCACCGCCGCCACCGGGGCGCCCGCGGACTCCAGCAGCACCGTGCGCCGCTCGGTGCCGAACTTCTTCGCCACCGCGGCCAGTTCCGCGGAGACCAGCTTGCGCAGCTCGCCGTCCGACTCCAGGATCCCGGTCAGCTCGTCGATCTCGCCGTTGAGCCGGTCGCGCTCCGACTCCAGCTCCAGCCGGTCGAACTTGGTGAGCCGGCGCAGCGGGGTGTCGAGGATGTACTGGGTCTGCACCTCGCTCAGCCCGAAGCGCTCGACCAGCCGCTCCTTGGCCTGCGCCGAGTTCTCGCTGGAGCGGATCAGGCGGATGACCTCGTCGATGTCCACCAGGGCCGTGAGCAGGCCCTCGACCAGGTGGAGCCGGTCGCGGCGCTTGGTGCGCCGGAACTCGCTGCGCCGCCGGACCACCTCGAAGCGGTGGTCGAGGTAGACCTCCAGCAGCTCCTTGAGGCCGAGGGTGAGCGGCTGCCCGTCCACGAGCGCGACGTTGTTGATGCCGAAGGACTCCTCCATCGGCGTCAACTTGTACAGCTGCTCGAGTACCGCCTCCGGGTGGAAGCCGTTCTTGATCTCGATGACGAGGCGCAGGCCGTGCGCCCGGTCCGTGAGGTCCTTGACGTCGGCGATGCCCTGGAGCTTCTTCGAGCCGACCAGGTCCTTGATCTTCGCGATGACCTTCTCGGGGCCGACCGTGAACGGCAGTTCCGTCACGACCAGGCCCTTGCGGCGGGCGGTCACGCTCTCGACGGCGACCGTGGCGCGGATCCGGAAGGTGCCGCGGCCGGTCTCGTACGCGTCCTTGATGCCGGACAGGCCCACGACGCGGCCGCCCGTCGGCAGGTCGGGACCGGGCACGAAGCGCATCAGCGCCTCCAGGTCCGCCTGCGGGTAGCGGATCAGGTGCCGCGCCGCGGCGATGACCTCGCCGAGGTTGTGCGGGGGCATGTTCGTCGCCATGCCGACCGCGATGCCCGAGGCCCCGTTGACGAGCAGGTTCGGGTACGCCGCCGGAAGGGCGACGGGCTCGCGCTCCTGGCCGTCGTAGTTCGGGGTGAAGTCGACCGTGTCCTCGTCGATGGACTCCGTCATCAGCGAGGTCGCCGGGGCCATCCGGCACTCGGTGTACCGCATCGCGGCGGGCGGGTCGTCATTGCCCAGGGAGCCGAAGTTGCCGTGCCCGTCCACGAGGGGGAGGCGCATGGAGAAGGGCTGCGCCATGCGCACGAGCGCGTCGTAGATCGACGCGTCGCCGTGCGGGTGGAGCTTGCCCATGACCTCGCCCACGACGCGGGCGCACTTGACGTACCCCCGGTCGGGGCGCAGGCCCATCTCGTTCATCTGGTAGACGATGCGGCGGTGCACCGGCTTCATGCCGTCCCGGGCGTCGGGCAGGGCGCGGGAGTAGATCACCGAGTACGCGTACTCGAGGAAGGAGCCCTGCATTTCGTCGACGACGTCGATATCGAGGATCCTCTCCTCGAAATCCTCCGGCGGCGGGGTCTTCGTGCTGCGGCGGGCCATCGCTGCTGCGGCTCCTAACAAGTACGGCGCTCTGACGGGGTCCATTGTGGACCGCTGCCCTGACAGCGCCGACCCCGACCCGGGACGGGGCCCGGGAACTTCTCCAGGTGTCGGCGCGCTTGCATACAGTGGCAGGGCTGAACGGAAAACCCTGCAACCGCGATCGAAGGGACCACATGCCCATGGGTCACACGGCCACAGCTCAGGACGCCACCGGCGGCCTGTCGGCTACCGAGCACCGCCTGGCCAACGGCCTGCGCGTGGTGCTCTCCGAGGACCACCTGACCCCGGTCGCCGCCGTCTGCCTGTGGTACGACGTCGGTTCGCGCCACGAGGTCAAGGGGCGTACGGGACTGGCTCACCTCTTCGAGCACCTGATGTTCCAGGGCTCGGCGAGCGTACCCGGCAACGGGCACTTCGAGCTCGTCCAGGGTGCGGGCGGCTCGCTGAACGGCACGACGAGCTTCGAGCGGACCAACTACTTCGAGACCATGCCGGCCCACGAGCTGGAGCTCGCCCTCTGGCTCGAGGCCGACCGCATGGGCTCCCTCCTGGTCGCCCTCGACGAGGAGTCGATGGAGAACCAGCGCGACGTGGTCAAGAACGAGCGCCGCCAGCGCTACGACAACGTCCCCTACGGCACGGCCTTCGAGCGGCTGACGGCCCTCGCCTACCCCGACGGCCACCCGTACCACCACACGCCGATCGGCTCGATGGCCGACCTGGACGCCGCCTCCCTGGAGGACGCGCGGAACTTCTTCCGCACGTACTACGCGCCCAACAACGCCGTCCTGTCCGTCGTCGGCGACATCGACCCCGAGCAGACGCTCGCCTGGGTCGAGAAGTACTTCGGCAGCATCCCGTCCCACGACGGCAAGCAGCCCCCGCGCGACGGCAGCCTCCCGGAGACCATGGGCGGCCAGCTGCGCGAGGAGTTCACCGAGGAGGTGCCGGCCCGCGCCCTGATGGCCGCGTACCGCCTGCCCCACGACGGGACCCGCGCCTGCGACGCGGCCGACCTGGCCCTGACCGTCCTCGGCGGCGGCGAGTCCTCCCGGCTGCACAACCGCCTGGTCCGCCGCGACCAGACGGCCGTCGCCGCCGGCTTCGGCCTGCTGCGCCTGGCCGGCGCCCCCTCGATGGGCTGGCTGGACGTCAAGTCCTCCGGCGGGGTCGAGATCCCCCGCATCGAGGCCGCCGTCGACGAGGAGCTCGCGCGCTTCGCCGCCGAGGGCCCGACGGCCGGGGAGATGGAGCGGGCCCAGGCCCAGCTGGAGCGCGAGTGGCTCGACCGGCTCGGCACGGTCGCCGGCCGCGCCGACGAACTGTGCCGGTTCGCCGTGCTCTTCGGCGACCCGCAGCTCGCCCTGACCGCCGTGGACCGCGTCCTCGACATCACGGCCGAGGAGGTCCAGGCGGTGGCCGCGGCCCGGCTGCGCCCGGACAACCGCGCGGTGCTCGTGTACGAGCCCCTGGCGGCCGCCGACGGCGGGGACGCCGACACGAACGAAGCGAACGAAGCGCACGAAGCGAGCGAAGAGGCGGCGGCCCAGTGAGCGACACGGGTTCCACGATGACCTTCCACCCCCGGCCGCAGGGCGGCGAGGCCCGCCCCTGGGCCTTCCCGGCCCCCGAGCGCGGCACGCTGGACAACGGCCTGACGGTCCTGCGCTGCCACCGCCCCGGCCAGCAGGTGGTGGCCGTCGAGATCGTCCTCGCCGCCCCGCTGGACGCCGAGCCGCAGGGCCTCGACGGCGTGGCGACCATCATGGCGCGCGCCCTGTCGGAGGGCACCGACAAGCACACCGCCGAGGAGTTCGCGGCCGAGCTGGAGCGCTGCGGCGCCACCCTCGACGCGCACGCCGACCACCCGGGCGTCCGCGTCTCGCTGGAGGTCCCGGTCTCGCGCCTGCACAAGGCCGTGGCCCTGCTCGCCGAGGCCCTGATCGCCCCCGCCTTCGCGGACGGCGAGGTGGACCGCCTGGTCCGCAACCGCCTCGACGAGATCCCCCACGAGCTGGCCAACCCCGGCCGCCGCGCCGCCAAGGAGCTCTCCCGCCAGCTCTTCCCGGCGGACCTGCGGATGTCCCGCCCCCGCCAGGGCACCGAGGAGACGGTCTCCCGGATCGACTCCGCGGCCGTACGCGCCTTCTACGAGGCCCACGTGCGCCCCGCCACGGCCACCGCCGTGGTCGTCGGCGACCTGAGCGGCACGGACCTGGACGCGGTCCTCGCGGACACCCTGGGCACCTGGACGGGCCAGACGGCCGCCGTGCCCGCCGTCCCGCCGATCAGCGCGGACGACACCGGCCGCGTGGTCATCGTGGACCGCCCCGGCGCGGTCCAGACCCAGCTGCTGATCGGCCGGGTCGGCCCGGACCGGCACGACCGCGTGTGGGCGGCCCAGGTGCTCGGCACGTACTGCCTCGGCGGCACGCTGACCTCGCGCCTGGACCGGGTGCTGCGCGAGGAGAAGGGCTACACGTACGGCGTGCGGGCCTTCGGCCAGGTGCTGCGCTCCTCGGCCGGCGGTACCGGCGCCTCCCTGCTCGCCATCAGCGGCTCGGTGGACACGGGGAACACCGGCCCGGCGCTGGAGGACCTGTGGAAGGTGCTCGCCACCCTCGCGGAGGGCGGCCTCACGGACGCCGAGCGGGACGTGGCGGTGCAGAACCTCGTCGGCGTCGCCCCGCTCAAGTACGAGACCGCGGCGGCCGTCGCCGGCACCCTGGCCGACCAGGTGGAGCAGGGCCTCGCGGACGACTACCAGGCCCAGTTGTACGCGCGGCTGGCCGAAACCGGCACCGTGGAGGCCACGTCGGCCGTGGTCAGCGCCTTCCCCGCGGGCCGTCTCGTGACGGTCCTCGTGGGCGACGCCTCGCAGATCGAGGCGCCCGTACGGGCGCTGGGGATCGGCGAAGTGACGGTGGTCGCCAACTGACCCGCGCCCTCCCGGGAACGGCGTGAACGCACGGGGCCCCGGCGGTTGATCCGCCGGGGCCCCGTTCTGCCCCATCTGTCCGATTGCGGCTGATGGTTGTACGTATGGGCAGTGGCGTACGCCACAAAAACGCGCGTCTGTTTGGTGATTGGATGAAGATCCGCCTAGCGTCGGTCCCGCTGTCCGTCAGCTGTAAGCGCCGCAACCGCGGCACCGGGCAGCGATCGCCGAGTCCCCGTCAGGCGCGAGCCTGGGGAGCCGGGGACCCGCATCAGTCCCTGGGGTGAATCGGTCTCCTCGAAAGAGGGGGTCGTAGGAGACCTTCCTGCTCCGAACCCGTCAGCTAACCCGGTAGGCGAGAGGGAAGGAAAGGACCAGCCTTTTCATGGCGTTCGGGAACCGCCCCACCGGCAAGCACCGTGGCTCCAGCCGTCTGAGCCGCAAGACCGCCGGCATAGCCGGGGTCACCGCCCTCGCCGCCACGGGCGTGGTCGGCTCCCTCGCGGCCCCGGCGTTCGCCGCCGACGCCGCCCCCGAGAAGTTCGAGGACACGGGCCTCAACACCGCGGTCGTCGCCGTGGACACCGCCGGGCAGATCGAGGCCCAGGCCACCGCCCAGGCGCAGGCCGCCGAGATCGCCGCCGCCGAGGCCGCCGCCGAGGCCGAGGCCAAGCAGCGCGCCGCCGAGGCCCGCGCCAAGGCCGAGGCGAAGGCGAAGGCCGAGCGCGAGGCCAAGGAGCGCGCCGAGCGCGAGGCCGAGCGCAAGCGCCTCCTGCAGTTCGTCTCCCCGGTCCAGGGCGGCGTGAGCACCCAGTACAAGGCCGGCGGCGCCATGTGGTCCTCCGGCAGCCACACCGGCATCGACTTCCACGCCGCCTCCGGCACCACCGTGGTCGCGGTCGGCATGGGCACCGTCGTCGAGGCCGGCTGGGGCGGCGCGTACGGCAACAACGTCGTCATCAAGCACAACGACGGCTCCTACACCCAGTACGGCCACCTGAACTCGCTGTCCGTGGTCGTCGGCCAGAAGGTCGCCCCGGGCCAGCAGATCGGCCTCTCCGGCTCCACCGGCAACTCCAGCGGCCCGCACCTGCACTTCGAGGCCCGCACCGGTGCGGACTACGGCTCGGACATCGACCCGATCGCGTACCTGCGCGCCCACGGCGTCACCATCTGAAGCGCCTGAACGCCTGCACCGCCTGAACCGCCTCCGAAGGCCCCGGCTCCCCGAGCCGGGGCCTCCGGCGTTCCCGGCCCCGCAGGGGCGGGCCGGATCCGCCCGCGTAAAAGATGGCCAAAAGAAGGGCGGGGAACCACCCGTATTTCCGGCAGCCCTCGGGAATTGCGTCATTCTGCAATAGAGTCGCGGCAGCGGGTCGGAGTGGGGCAGGTAACCCGGCGGGTATTCGTCGTCATCGGGAGGTCCGGTTTTGCGTATTCCTGCGCACGCGGTGTGCACCGCCATCCGCGAGGACATCGTCACCGGTGTCTTCGGGCCGGGCGCACGCCTCACCGAGGAACTGCTCGCCCGCCGGTACGGGGTCTCGCGCGTCCCGGTCCGCGAGGCCCTGCGCACCCTGGAGTCCGAGGGGTTCGTCACCACCCGCCGGCACGCGGGCGCCTGCGTCGCCGAGCCCACCGCGCAGGAGGCCGCCGACCTGCTGGAGGCCCGGCTGCTCCTGGAGCCCCTGGGGGCCGCCCGGGCCGCCCAGCGGCGCACCGAGGCGCACCTGAGGGTGCTGCGCGGGCTGGTGCGGCTGGGGCAGGAGCGGGCCCGCCGGGGCCAGGCGGACGACCTGCGCTCCCTGGGCGGCTGGTTCCACGAGACCCTCGCCCAGGCTTCCGGCAGCCCCGGGCTGGTCGCGATGCTCACCCAGCTCCGCCACAAGATCGCCTGGATGTACGAGGTGGAGGCCCCGGTACGGCCCGTGGACTCCTGGGCCGAGCACGGCGCGATCGTGGACGCCGTGGCCCGCGGGGACGCGGCCCGGGCCCGCACCCTGACCGCCCTGCACGCCGACCGGGCCGCCGCCGCGCACCGGCTGCGCCGCCCCGGCCCGCCGCGCGTGAGGAATCCGCAACCTTCCGTAAACACGGCGAGCGGCCGGAATTAACAGGGCCGGTATACAAAGAAGGGGCGGGTCCGCGGTCCGGGAATTGAGCTTCCCGGCCGAATTCCGGCCCGCTCCGGAATTCCCGGCCGAAGGCGTCCTGGGAATTTCCGTACCCGCGCCGCGGTGGCGTGCGCAGTTCTCGTACGGCAGAGGCCGCGGCCCCCTTCCTCAGGGGGCCGCGGCCTCTGCGCGCAGGGATCGGGTCGGCTCAGACCGTCTCGGGGAGCTCCTCGAGGCCCTCCGCGACGAGCTTGGCCAGACGGTCGAGCGCCGCCTCGGAGCCCTCGGCCTCGGAGGCCAGGACGATCTCCTCGCCGCCCTGGGCGCCGAGGCCCAGGACCGCCAGCATGGAACCGGCGTTGACCGGGTCGCCGCCGGCCTTCGCGATGGTCACCGGGACCCCGGAGGCCGTCGCCGCACGGACGAAGATCGAGGCGGGACGAGCGTGCAGGCCCTCGGCCCAGCCGACGTTGACGCGGCGCTCTGCCATGGTGATGCCCTTCAGGTTCAAGCGGTTGTCTAGACCAGTCTCTCACGGCGCTCCGCGTGCATCCGACCGACCTTCGGCCCGATCCGGCCCGCCGTTCGACCCACCCCAGCTTGCACCGGTCCGCCCCTGCTTGGCTTGCTCGCCGCGCCAGCAGGACCCGTACGCTTGCCCCATGACGACGGCGTCGGACCCCTCGTACCCGGCTCACTGGGAAGCCGACGTGCTGCTGCGCGACGGCGGCACGGCCCGGATCAGGCCCATCACCACGGAGGACGCCGGCCGGCTGGTCAGCTTCTACGAGCAGGTGTCGGACGAGTCGAAGTACTACCGCTTCTTCGCGCCCTACCCCCGCCTCTCCGACCGCGACGTGCACCGCTTCACCCACCACGACTACGTGGACCGGGTCGGCCTGGCCGCCACCGTCGGCGACGAGTTCATCGCCACCGTGCGCTACGACCGGATCGGCCCCGACGGGCGCCCCGCCTCCGCCCCCGCCGACGAGGCCGAGGTCGCCTTCCTCGTCCAGGACGCCCACCAGGGCCGCGGCGTGGCCTCCGCCCTGCTGGAGCACATCGGGGCCGTCGCCCGCGAGCGGGGCATCGGGCGCTTCGCCGCCGAGGTGCTCCCCGCCAACAGCAAGATGATCAAGGTCTTCACGGACGCGGGCTACGAGCAGAAGCGCAGCTTCGAGGACGGGGCCGTCCGCCTCACCCTCGACCTGGAGCCCACCGCCGAGTCCCTCGCCGTCCAGCGCGCCCGCGAGCAGCGCGCCGAGGCCCGCTCCGTCCAGCGCCTGCTCACCCCCCGCTCGGTGGCCGTCGTCGGGGTCAGCCGCTCCCCGGAGGGGGTCGGCCGGGCCGTCCTGGCCAACCTCGCCGCGGGCGGCTTCCCCGGCCCCGTCCACGCCGTCAACAGCGCCCTGGAGCCCGGCCGCACCGAACTGGGCGGCGTACCGGCCCACCGCTCGGTCGGGGAGATCGGCGGGGGAGTCGACCTGGCCGTGGTCGCCGTACCCGCCGAGCGGGTGCCGCAGGCCGTGGCCGACTGCGGGGAGCACGGGGTCCAGGGCCTGGTGGTCCTCTCCGCCGGGTACGGGGAGAGCGGGCCCGAGGGCCTGGAGCGCCAGCGCGAACTGGTCCGCCAGGCCCGCTCGTACGGCATGAGGATCATCGGGCCCAACGCCTTCGGGGTGATCGACACCGCCTCCCGCCTCAACGCCTCGCTGGCCCCCGGCTCCCCGGAGCCGGGCCGGATCGGGCTGTTCACCCAGTCCGGTGCCATCGGGATCGCGCTGCTCTCCGCCCTGGTGCGGCGCGGCGCGGGCCTGTCCTCCTTCATCTCGGCGGGCAACCGCGCCGACGTCTCCGGCAACGACTTCCTCCAGTACTGGTACGACGACCCGGCCACCGACGTGGCCCTGCTCTACCTCGAAACCCTCGGCAACCCGCGCAAGTTCACCCGGCTCGCCCGCCGCACCGCCGCCGTCAAGCCCGTGGTCGTGGCCAAGGGCGGCCGGCACAGCGGGGTCAGCCCGGCCGGGCACGCCGTCCCCGAGACCCGGCTGCCCGACGCCACCGTCTCCGCGCTGCTGCGCCAGGCCGGGGTGATCCGCGTCGACACCGTCACCGAGCTCGTCGACGCCGGCCTCCTGCTCGCCGACCAGCCGCTGCCCGCCGGGCCCCGGATCGCGATCCTCGGCAACTCCGAGTCCCTCGGTGTCCTGTCGTACGACGCCTGCCTGACCGAGGGCCTGCGGCCGCACCCCCCGCTCGACCTGACCACCGCGGCCACCCCCGCGGACTTCCGCACCGCCCTCGCCGCGGCCCTCGCCGACCCCGGCAGCGACGCCGTGGTCGTGACCGCCATCCCCTCGGTGGGGGAGTCCACCCTCGCGGAGGGGCTGGCGCAGGCCCTGTCCGAGGCGGCGGCGGCCGTGCCGGGCAAGCCGGTGGCCGTGGTGCACGTGGAGCTCGGCGAGCTGGCCGAGGCCCTCTCGGCGGCGGCCGTCACCATCCCGGCCCGTACGGCGCCGCCCGCTCCGGCCCCGGAGCCCGCCGCCCCGGCCGCCCCCGGCCGGCCCGCGGCGCCCGCGGAATCCGCCGCTCCCGCCGACGGGGCCGCCGCGCCCGCCGACGGCCCCGCCCCCGCCCGCCGCATCCCCGCCTACCCCGCCGCCGAGCGGGCCGTCCGGGCCCTCGCCGAGGCCGTCCGGTACGGGGAGTGGCGGCGCAAGAACGCCGAGGGCGGTGCGCACGTCCCCGAGTACGAGGACATCGACACCGCCGGGGCCGCCGCCCAGCTGGACCGGCTCCTGTCCGCCGCGGAGGCGGCCGCCGGAGCGGAGCCCGCCGCCGGGCCGGCCCCCGTCCCCGCCGCCCTGCCCGCCGCCGAGGCGCACGCCCTCCTCGCCCGCTACGGCATCCCGGTCCGCCCCGTCGTGCCCGCCCCCACCCCCGACGCAGCGGCCGCCGCAGCCCGCACGCTCGGCTACCCCGTCGCCCTGAAGACCACCGCCCCGCACCTGCGCCACCGGGCCGACCTGGGCGGCGTACGGCTCGACCTCGGCGGCGAGGAGGAGCTGCGGCGGGCGTACGAGGAGCTGACCGAGGCCCTCGGGAGCCCCGCCGAGCTCCAGCCCGTGGTCCAGGCGATGGTGCCGCGCGGCGTGGACACGGTCGTCCGCTCCGTGATCGACCCCGCCGTCGGCGCCGTCCTGTCCTTCGGGCTCGCCGGGGCGCCGTCCGAGCTGCTGGGGGACACCGCGCACCGGCTGGTCCCCGCCACCGACCGGGACGCCGCCGAGCTGATCCGCTCCATCCGCACCGCCCCCCTGCTGTTCGGCTGGCGCGGCAGCGACCCGGTGGACACCCCGGCCCTGGAGGAGCTGCTGCTGAGGGTCTCGCGGCTGGTCGACGAGCATCCGGAGGTGGTCGGAGTGTCCCTGGAGCCGGTGGTCGTGGCCCCCGAGGGGCTGTCCGTGCTCAGCGCCACCGTGCGCATCGCCCGGCCCCCCGCCCGCACCGACCTCGGGCCGCGCACACTGCCCAGCTACTGAGCAGGCCGAGGCGCCCCGTACGGGCCTTAGGATGGACCCCATGGCGAAATCCGGTACGACGACCCAGGGGCTCCGCGCGGCGATCGAGCGCAGCGGCTACTACCCGGCCCTCGTGGCCGAGGCGGTGGAGGCCGCCGTGGGCGGCGAGCCGATCTCGTCGTACCTGGTGCACCAGGAGACCACCTTCGACTCCAACGAGGTGCGCCGCCACGTCACGGTCCTGGTCCTGACGGGGAACCGGTTCATCGTCAGCCACACGGACGAGCAGGCGGCCGACTCCGGCTCCCCCTCCCCGTACGCGACCACCTCCACCGAGTCCGTCAAGCTCGGCAGCATCGCCTCCGTCGTCCTCAGCCGCGTGGTCGCGAACCCGGAGTCGTACACGCCCGGCACCCTGCCCCGCGAGGTCGTCCTCACCATCGGCTGGGGCGCGGTCTCCCGCATCGACCTGGAGCCCGCGGCCTGCGGCGACCCGAACTGCGACTCCGACCACGGCTACACCGGCAACTCCACGGCCGACGACCTCAGCCTGCGCGTCAGCGAGGCGGGGGACGGCCCGGAGGCGGTCCGCCAGACCCTGGTCTTCGCGCAGGCACTCTCCGAGGCCACAGCGGCCACGGCAGCGGCCCCGGCCAAGTCCTCCTCCGCCCCCGCCGCCCGCTGATGGTCCACTCGGCCTGGCAGGAGCCGGAGCTCCTCGACCTCGGCGGCGCGCCCGTCCCCGCCTACGGCTCCGGCTCGCTGGCCGACCTGCTGCCCACCCTCGTCGCCGGGATGGGCGTGCCCGGGTTCGAGCCGGCCGTCCCCGAGCTGGCCCCGGCCGACCGGAACTGCGTGTTCCTGATCGACGGGCTGGGCTGGGAGCAGATCAAGGCGCACCCGGACGAGGCCCCGTACCTCACCTCCCTGCTCGGCAGCTCGCGCGGCGGCACGGGCCGCCCGCTCACCGCCGGCTTCCCGGCCACCACCGCCACCTCGCTGGCCTCGGTCGGCACCGGCCTGCCCCCGGCCCGCCACGGCCTGCCCGGGTACGCGGTCCGCAACCCCGCCAGCGGCGAGCTGATGAACCAGCTGCGCTGGCGTCCCTGGACCGCCCCGCAGGCCTGGCAGCCGTACCCCACGGTCTTCCAGCGCGCGCACGAGGCCGGGGTGGCCACCGCCCAGGTGTCCTCGCCGGACTTCCAGTCCACCCCGCTCACCAAGATCGCGCTCAGCGGCGGCACCTTCCACGGCCGGATGACGGGCGAGGACCGCATGGACCTGGCCGCCGACCGGCTCGCCGCCGGCGACCGCTCGCTCGTCTACACGTACTACAGCGAGCTCGACGGGGCCGGCCACCGCTTCGGCGTGGACTCCGACGCCTGGCGCGGCCAGCTGATGTACGTGGACCGGCTGGTCCAGCGGCTGGCCGAGCAGCTCCCGCCGCGCGCGGCCCTGTACGTCACCGCCGACCACGGCATGGTCGACGTGCCCCCCGGCGAGGACGCGCGCATCGACTTCGACGAGGACTGGGAGCTGGGCGCGGGCGTCGCCCTGCTGGGCGGCGAGGGCCGGGCCCGGCACGTGTACGCCGTACCGGGCGCGGCAGCCGACGTGCTGACCGTGTGGCGCGAGGTGCTCGGGGACCGCTTCTGGGTGGCGAGCCGCGAAGAGGCCCTGGAACTGGGCTGGTTCGGGCCGCCCGGGGCATGCGACGAGCGGGTCCTGGGCAGGATCGGCGACGTGCTCGCCGCCGCGGCCGACGACTCCGCGATCGTCGCGACGGTCAAGGAGCCGAACGAGTCCGCGCTGGTGGGCATGCACGGCTCGATGACCCCGGCCGAACAGCTCGTCCCGCTGCTCGAAGTCCGCACCTGACCCGCCGCGGCCCCGCCGCCGCCCGCCCCCGCCACCCCGCTCGACCGCTGTCCACGACCCGAAAGGTCACCCGCGCTTCATGTCCGAATTGGCGTTCTTCTCCGGAACGATGGACTGTGGGAAGTCAACCCTGGCTCTCCAGATCGTCCACAACCGGTCGGCCCGCGGTCTGCAGAGCCTGATCTTCACCCGGGACGACCGGGCCGGCGAGGGCAAGCTGTCCTCGCGGCTCGGCCTGGTCACCGACGCGGTGGAGGCGGGGCCGGGCCTGGACCTCTACGCGTACGTCGTGGAGCGG
The DNA here is from genome assembly GCF_055600495.1 of Streptomyces sp. NPDC038213. Taxonomy (NCBI): domain Bacteria; kingdom Bacillati; phylum Actinomycetota; class Actinomycetes; order Kitasatosporales; family Streptomycetaceae; genus Streptomyces; species Streptomyces sp. NPDC038213. The sequence goes on along the minus strand of NZ_JBVJYM010000022.1, from coordinate 16,774 downwards.
ATGTCGCGGGGCGGCAGGGTCGACTACGTGATCGTGGACGAGGCCCAGTTCCTCGCCCCCGACCAGATCGACCAGCTCGCCCGGATCGTCGACGACCTGGACCTCGACGTGTTCGCCTTCGGCATCACGACGGACTTCCGCACGAAGCTGTTCCCCGGCTCGCAGCGGCTGATCGAGCTGGCCGACCGCCTGGAGACCCTCCAGGTCGAGGCGATGTGCTGGTGCGGCGCCCGGGCCACCCACAACGCCCGCACGGTGGGCGGGGAGATGGTCGTCGAGGGCGAGCAGGTCGTGGTGGGCGACGTGGCCCGGTCGGCGGCCGAGGTGGGCTACGAGGTCCTGTGCCGGCGCCACCACCGCCGCCGCATGACGAGCGCCGCCTCCCAGTCCGGCTCCCTGTCCCCGGACGTCCTGCCGGTCGCCTCCGGCTGAGGCCCGCCCCCCAGCCCGGGAGCCGGGCCCGGACCTACGCGGCCTCGTCGATGAGGGCGGCCAGCTGCGCCACCGTCGCCGGCGCACGCGCCCCGGCGCGCGGGGCCGGGCGGCCGGTTCAGCGGGTGGAGCGGAGCAGGGTGAGGACCGCGCCCTCCGGGTCGGCGACCGTGGCGGCGCGGCCCGCCGGGGTGTCGTGCGGGGGGTGGACGATCCGGCCGCCCAGGCTCAGGACCAGGTCCGCCGCCGCGTCGGGGTCCGCCGTCTCGAAGTATGTCATCCAGTGCGCGCCCCGGTCGTGCGGGAGCTCGCGGCCCACGCCGTGGACGGAGGCCACCGGGCGGTCCGCCAGGTGCAGGACCAGGCGGTCCGGGTCGGGGCCGGCCGTGTCGGCGGCGGGCGCCGGAGCCGTGTGGTGGCCGAAGACCGAGGCGTAGAACTTGCCCACGGAGGCCTCGTGCGTGACGAGTTCGCTCCACACCGGGGTGCCGGGGACGCCCGTGAGCAGGGTGCCCGGGTGGGTGATCGGCTGCCAGATGCCGAAGACCGCGCCCGTCGGGTCGGAGCAGATCGCCACCCGCGCGGCGTCGCCCGCGTCGAGCGGGCCGACGGCCACGGTGCCGCCGCAGCTGCGGACCGCCTCGGCCGTGGCGTCGGCGTCCCCGGTGGCCAGGTAGGTGGTCCACGCGGTCGCCAGGTGGCGGTCGGGCGGCAGCTGTCCGATGCCGGCCACGTCCTCGCCGCCGAGCAGGGCGCGGACGTACGGGCCGAGCCGGGCGGGGCCCGGGACGTACTCCCAGCCGAACAGGGCGGCGTAGAACTCCTCGATCGCGCCGAGCCCGTGCACCATCAGGCTGGCCCAGCACGGCGCACCCGGCGCGTGGCGCGCCTCCGCCTCGGTCATGGCCGCAAGCCTCCTCGTCCGCGGGGGTCCGTCCCCGCCCTGGGGGAGATGCTTGCACTGACCCGGCCGTCCCGCTCCCCGGCCGCGCCGCTTTCGCCGCCCCCGGAACGGAGATGTCCGAATCGCTACGGGCCCCGGGGAGGAAGATGGCCCCATGAATGCCATCGGAACTCCCGCGGACCCGGCTCCGGACCCGTCCGCGCCCTCGCCCCTCGTCTCCGTCCCCGCGCTGTCCGCCGCCCTGGACGGCCCCCGGCCGCCGGTGCTCCTCGACGTGCGCTGGCAGTTGGGCGGCCCCGACCAGCGGCCCGCCTACGAGGCCGGGCACCTGCCCGGTGCCGTGTACGTCGACCTGGACCGGGAGCTGGCCGGGCCGGTGGGCTCGGGCTCGGCGGGCCGGCACCCGCTGCCCGACCCGGAGGCCTTCGGCGCGGTGATGCGCCGGGCCGGGGTCGGCGCGGACTGCGCGGTGGTGGTCTACGACGGGGGGCTGGGCTGGGCCGCGGCCCGCGCCTGGTGGCTGCTGCGCTGGGCGGGGCACCCGGCGGTCCGGGTGCTGGACGGCGGGCTGGCGGCGTGGACGGAGGCCGGGCAGCGCCTCGATACGGAGATCCCGACACCTGTCGAGGGTGATTTCAAGCCAAGTCCGGGTGCGCTGGGCCTGCTGGACGCGGACGGGGCGGCCGCCCTGGCCCGGTCGGGCCTCCTGCTGGACGCGCGGGCGGGGGAGCGGTACCGCGGAGAGGTCGAGCCGATCGACCGCATCGGCGGGCACATCCCCGGCGCCGTGTCGGCGCCGACCACGGAGAACGCGGGCCCGGACGGCCGGTTCCTCCCGGCCGCCGCGCTGCGGGCCCGCTTCGCCGCCCTGGGCGCGGACGACGGGACCGGCGTGGGGGTGTACTGCGGCTCGGGGGTCTCCGGCGCGCACCAGGTGCTCGCCCTGGAGGTGGCGGGCATCCCGGCGGCCCTGTACGCGGGCAGCTGGTCGGAGTGGTCCTCGGACCCGTCCCGCCCGGTGGCCACGGGCCCCGAAGCGGGCTGAACCGCGGGAGCACGGCAGGCGGGGGCCGCCGGGAATCCCCGGCGGCCCCCGCTGCTTCTCCTGCTGCTCCCGCTACTCCTGCTTCTTGCGCCGGGTGCCGAAGACGATCTCGTCCCAGCTCGGCACCGCCGCCCGGCGGCCCGGACGGACCCCGTCCGCCTCGGCCTGGCGGTCGGTGGTGCCCGTCAGGCGGTCCCGGTGCCCGGCGACCGTACGCGGCATCAGGACGTCCGCGTACGCCGAGCCGGCCGAGGCCGCGGAGGCGGCCGGCGGCTCCTCGGCCTCCGCCTCCTCCGAGGCCTCCAGTGCGGCGGCGGCCGGGCGCTCCGGCACCACCAGGTCGCCCCGGAAGCTCGGCACCGCTTCCAGCAGGCTGGTCAGCGAGTCCCGCTCCTCCTGGGGCTCCGGTGCGGGCGTGGCCGCGATGGCCGGCAGCTGGCGGTCCAGCGCGCGGTCGAGCGGCCGGTCCCGCGGCAGCCTGGCGATCCGGGGCACGAACGGGAAGCTCGGCTCCGGCGCCGCGGGCAGGTCGTCCGCCTCGCCGATGAGCGAGCGCGCCTCGTCGTCGACGGCCTGGACCAGGCGCCGCGGCGGGTCGTACGTCCAGCTCGCCGCGTGCGGTTCGCCCGCCACCCGGTAGACCAGCAGGACCTCCCAGGTGCCGTCGTCGCGGCGCCACGAGTCCCACTGCACGGAGTCCTTCTCGGCACCGCGCAGCAGCAGCCGCTCCTGCACGGCCTCGCCGAGCTGGGGTCCGGCGTTCTCCCCGGGACGGCGTACGGGGGTCTTGCGGGCCCGTTCGGCCATGAACGCGCGCTCTGCGAGCACGGGACCCTCGAAGCGTCGCACCCGGTCGACGGGGATGCCGGCCAGCTGGGCGACCTCCTCCGCGGTGGCACCGGCACGTATCCGCGCCTGGATGTCACGGGGGCGGAGGTGGCTCTCCACCTCGATCTCGATCTGCCCGAGCCGGGCACGGTCGTTGCGGACGGCCGCACGCAGGCGCTCGTCGATCGGAAGGGTGTACTCCGTGCTGTCCGCAGCCTTGAGCACCAGTCGAGTGCCGTCATTCGAGACGGCCACGACCCGCAGTTCGGGCATGGGGACCTCCCGGGTGGTGCCTGCCGACGTCACGTGCGTCGCTGCTTCCGCTAGTCGAGTGTGGCCTGCCCGGGTGCAGCCTGCCACAACCTTGCCGAGTTAAACCGGCGTGTCGGGCATGCGCCCTTGATCGCCGTCATGGCACGGTTACCTGTTGGCCACGGAAAGTGACCGCTCGGTCACTCTGTGCATCAGGAGCCCGTGCGGTACCGCGGCGCCGCCGGTATCGAGCGCCGATTCCCTGTCGCTCGGCCCCCATTTCCGGGTCCGGACATCCGAAAGGACGGACGGCCCCAGGGCTCGCCACAGTACTCCATTCGGGCCACCTGGGTAGACCGCCGCGCCGCCGAACTTGTCCTGCGGCAGGGGAGCATGGGCCCGCCCCTGCGGGGCCGCTCCGCGTCCCGTGTCCGATTTGGGGTGTCGTGCTTCACAGAATCGGGAGAAACGGAACTATCCGCTTCGCCCAGCTGTCGGTAACTGCTGTAAGCGACGTCGCAGGACACGGCAGAGACGGCAGAGGACGGGGATGGGCCGCACTACCCAGCACACGCCGCCGGAGCAGGCCGAGAAGGCCGAGAAGGCGGAGAAGCGCATCGACCTGAGCGTGGCTCAGGTCGCGGGCAGCTCCCTGGCCACGGTGGCCGCGGCCGTGCTCGCCTCGCAACTCGGCGTGTACGGGACCATCCTGGGCGCGGGCGTGGTCAGCGTGGTGGCGACCGCGGGCGGGCCGCTGATCCAGCACTTCTTCAAGCGGACCGGCGAGCAGCTGCGCGAGGCCGGGGAGACGGCGCGCCCGAAGGCCCGCCAGGTCCCGCTCCCGGAGACGGAACAGACGCGGCCTCAGGGGCGGTGCCGGGAGCGGCCCCCGGTGCCCGGCACCTTCACGGGCGGTGCGCAGGACGCGACCCGGCTGCTGCCGGCGGCGGACGCGACCCGCGCGCTCCCCGCGCACGACCCGGCGCATCCGGCTCACGGCGCCGACCGCACGATGATGCTGCGCGCCCCGTCCGCTCCGGCGGGCCGCAAGGATCCGGGCGCCCCCGGCGACGGGGAGTTCGGCGCGGCCTCCACGCACGGGACCCGCCTGCGCGGCTGGAAGCGCACGGCCCTGGCCGCCGCGGTCGTGTTCGGCGTCTCGATGGGCGGGATCACCGCGTACGAGGGCCTCTCCGGATCCAGCCTCAGCGGGGGCGACTCCCCGACCCTGCGCAGCGCCTTCACGGGCGGCTCCGGCTCCGGCAGCGGGAAGTCCCGGGAACCGGAGGGCGGGGAGCAGGACCCCGGCAGCCGTACGGACGGGGGCCGGGAGCGGCACGTACCGGACCCCGGGCCCTCGCGCTCCGGCGGCGCCCCGGCCCCGGACCCGACTGCGCCCCCCACCCCCACCCCCACCCCCACTCCGGAGCCCACTCCCACGCCGACCCCCGAGCCGACGCCGACCCCGACTCCGGAGCCCACCCCGAGCGGGGGCTCCGGCACCGGGGACGCCCGCACGCCGGAGACCGCGGGCGGCGGCGACACCGGCCGGGGGGCCGGGAACCTGCAGGACGGCCGGGAGGCCGGATAGGGCGGTACGGGCGGTGCGGGCGGGTCAGTCGCCGAGCACCCGCCGCAGGTAGTCGTTGCCGAAGACCCGGTCCGGGTCCAGCCGGTCGCGCAGCGCCGTGAACTCGCCGAAGCGCGGGTAGACCGAGGACAGGTACTCCGCGTCCCGGGTGTGGATCTTGCCCCAGTGCGGCCGCCCGCCGTGCGCCGTGAAGATCCGCTCGGCGGCCGTGAAGTACGCCTGGTAGGGCGTGCCCCGGTACATGTGCACGGCGATGTACGCGCTGTCGCGCCCCGAGGCCGTCGAGAGCACGATGTCGTCGGCGGGGGCGGTGCGCACCTCCACGGGGAAGCCGATCCGCAGGTCGGAGCGGTCCACCACGGCCTTCAGCTCGGTCAGGGCCTCGACCACCCGCTCGCGCGGCAGGGCGTACTCCATCTCCACGAACCGCACCCGGCGCGGACTCGTGAACACCTTGTACGGGATGTCGGTGTACGTGCGGGCGGACAGGGCGCGGCTGGCCAGCCGGGCGATCCCGGGGACGGCCGCGGGCACGGCCCGGCCCACCGAGCAGGCCGCCTGGAAGACCCCGTTGGACAGCAGCTCGTCGTCGATCCAGCCGCGGACCGGGCCGTTCGGCGCGGCCGGGCCGGCGCTGCGGTTGTTGCGCTTGGTGTTGCAGTTGCCGGTGTGCGGGAACCAGTAGAACTCGAAGTGCTCGTTCTCCGCGAAGTGCTGCTCGAACTCCGCCGCGACCCGCTCGAAGCGCATCGGCTCCTCGCGCGCCGTCAGCAGGAAGACCGGCTCCACGGCGAAGGTCAGCGAGGTGACGATCCCCAGGGCCCCGATGCCGATCCGGGCGGCCGCGAAGACCTCGGGGTTCTCCTTCTCCGAGCAGTTCAGCAGCGTGCCGTCGGCGGTGACCAGCTCCATGGCGCGGATCTGCGCGGAGATGGAGGCCGAGTCGCGGCCGGTGCCGTGGGTGCCGGTGCCGGTGGCCCCCGACACCGTCTGCTCCATGATGTCGCCCATGTTCGTGAGGGACAGCCCCTCGCGGGCCAGGGCGGTGTTCAGGTCCTTCAGCGAGGTGCCGGCGGCCACGGTGACCGTGCCCGCCGCCCGGTCGATCCCGAGGATCCCCGCCAGCCGCTGGGGCCGGACCTGCACCCCGTCGGTCGCCGCGGCCGCCGTGAAGGAGTGGCCCGTGCCGACCGCCTTCACGCGCAGCCCGTCGGCCGCCGCGCGGCGCACGGTCTCCTGGAGCTCGGCCACGGAGCCGGGCGCCGCCACCCGGGCGGGCGTGGCGGAGACGTTCCCGGCCCAGTTACGCCACGTGCTCGCCGTCGCGCTGCGCCCCGTCCCCCTGCCCGCCGGTCCCGTCTTCCCGGTCGATCCCGTCGATCCCGTCGTTCCCATCGGGTCCCTCCCCTTGCGCGGGCCTCGTCAGCCTGCGGTAACCCGCGAACGCCACCGCCGCCGCGGTCGCCCCGGCCGCGATCGAGACCACGTACCCGGTGCGCGCGCCGGCCGCGTCGATGACCCAGCCGGCGGCGGAGGCGCCGACGGCGACGCCTACCGCGAGTCCGGTGCCGGTCCAGGTCATGCCCTCGGTCAGCTTCGCGCGTGGTACGTGCGCCTCGATCAGGGCCATCGTGGTGACCATCGTGGGAGCGATGGCGAGGCCCGCGACAAAGAGCGCCACGGCCAGAAACGGAAGGTTCCCGGCCAGTAGGAGGGGGATCATACTCACGGCCATCGCACAGATGCCCAAGAGCCAGGTGCGTTCTTCCTTCCCCTCGAGGTGCAGCAGGCCGAAGGCCAGTCCGGCGAGGCAGGAGCCGAGCGCCCAGACGGCCAGCACCAGGCTCGCGGCGGCCTTGTGGCCCTGCTCCTCGGCGAAGGCCACGGTCACCACGTCGATCGAGCCGAAGATGGCGCCGGTGGCGGTGAAGGTGGCCACGAGCACCTGGAGCCCGGGGGAGCGCAGCGCCGAGCTCCGCTTCCCGCCGGGGACCCGCGGGTGCGGCTCCGGCTCGGTGGCGCGCTGGGCGGTCAGCCACCAGACGCCGACCAGCAGGAACACCGCGGAGATCAGCGGTCCGGCCTCGGGGAACCAGACGGTCGAGAGCCCGATCGAGGCGATCGGGCCGACGATGAAGCACACCTCGTCCATGACGGACTCGAAGGCGTACGCCGTGTGCAGCTCGCGCGGGGAGCCGCTGTAGAGGGTGGTCCAGCGGGCGCGGAGCATCGCGCCGACGCTGGGCGTGCAGCCCGCGCAGGCGGTGAAGACGAAGAGCAGCCAGTCCGGGGCGCCCTGCCGGGCGGACAGGAGCAGTCCCGAGACCGCCGCGACCGAGACCAGCGTCGCGGGGCGCAGCACCCGGCGCTGGCCGTACTGGTCGACCAGGCGGGAGACCTGGGGGCCCATGACGGCGGCGGAGAGGGCGAGGGTGGCGGTCAGCGCCCCGGCGAGCCCGTAGCGGCCCGTGATCTGGGAGATCATCGTGACGATGCCGATGCCGAGCATGGAGAGCGGCATGCGGCCCAGGAAGCCGGCGGCGGTGAAGGCCTTGGTTCCGGGGGCCTCGAAGATGACGCGGTAGGGACTGGGCAACGGGCCCTCCGTAAGGGATGTACTTGGCCCATACAGGTTACGGCCGCGGCGCTTCGGCCACACGCGAAAAAGCCCGATGGAACTTAGGGTGACCTTACCTGTCTCCCCCTGTGGGGCCGGTTACCGGGGTCCGGGCCCGGGTGGCAGGATTCGGGACATGCCAGACGAGCCCGCTCACTCCGCCGCCAGCCCCTACGACGCCCTCCTGCTGCTGTCCTTCGGCGGCCCCGAGGGCCCCGACGACGTGGTGCCGTTCCTGGAGAACGTGACCCGTGGCCGGGGCATCCCGCGCGAGCGCCTGAAGGAGGTCGGGCAGCACTACTTCGGCTTCGGCGGGGTCAGCCCGATCAACGGCCAGAACCGCGAGCTCCTGGCGGCCCTGCGCAAGGACTTCGCCGAGCACGGGCTGGACCTGCCGGTCTACTGGGGCAACCGCAACTGGGCCCCGTACCTGACCGACGTGATGCGCGAGATGGCCGCCGACGGCCGCCGCCGCATCGCCGTCCTCACGACCAGCGCCTACGCCTCCTACTCCGGCTGCCGCCAGTACCGCGAGAACCTCGCCGACGCCCTCGCCGCCCTGGAGGCCGAGGGCATCGCGGCCGGGGAGCTGCCGCGCGTCGACAAGCTGCGCCACTACTTCAACCACCCCGGCTTCGTGGAGCCCATGACCGAGGGCGTGCTCACCGCCCTCGACGGGCTCCCCGAGGAGGTCCGCGCCGGGGCCCACCTGGTCTTCACCACCCACTCCATCCCCACCGCCGCCGCCGACGCCTCCGGGCCCGCCGGGGAGCACACCGATGGCGGGGAGGGCGGGGCGTACGTCCGCCAGCACCTGGACGTCGCGCAGGTCATCGCCGCTGCCGTGGCCGCCCGGACCGGCACCGAGCGCCCCTGGGAGCTCGTGTACCAGTCGCGCAGCGGGGCCCCGCACATCCCGTGGCTGGAGCCGGACGTCTGCGACCACCTGGAGGCCCTGCACGGGGCGGGCGCCCCCGCCGCCGTGATGGTCCCGATCGGCTTCGTCTCGGACCACATGGAGGTCCTGTACGACCTCGACACCGAGGCCGCTGCCAAGGCGGCCGAACTGGGCCTGCCGGCCGCCCGCTCGGCCACCGTCGGCGCCGATCCGCGCTTCGCCGCCGCCGTCCGCGAACTCGTCCTGGAGCGGGCCGCCGCCGAGCGCGGCGAGCCGGCCCGGCGCTGCGCCCTGGGCGCGCTGGGGCCGAGCCACGACCTGTGCGCGGCGGACTGCTGCCCGGCCCGGGCCCCGCGCCCGGCGGCGGCCGGTGCGGACAGCCCGTACGCCTGACGGCCGTACGCCCGCCGCCCCGTTCGCAGGACGTCCCGCACACCTGTCCGCCCGTCCGTCTGCCCGTCCGTCCGCCCCCGACGACCCGCCCGCGCCGACCGAGGAGACCGCCCCCGTGACCGACCCGCTCACCGCCGAACTGCTCGCCCTGGCCCTGGAGGCCGCCAAGCAGGCGGGCCGGCTGCTGCGCGACGGCCGGCCCGCCGACCTCGGCGTGGCCGCGACCAAGTCCAGCCCGATCGACGTCGTGACCGAGATGGACATCGCCGCCGAGAAGCTGATCACGGACTTCCTGGCCGCCCACCGGCCCGACGACGGGATCCTCGGCGAGGAGGGCGCGAGCAGCCCCGGCACGAGCGGGGTGCGCTGGGTGGTCGACCCCCTCGACGGCACCGTGAACTACCTCTACGGGCTGCCCGCCTGGGCGGTCTCGATCGCCGCGGAGTACCACGGGGAGACCGTCGCCGGGGTGGTCGCCGCCCCGATGCGCGGGGAGACGTACCACGCGGTGCGCGGCGGCGGGGCCTGGCTGGCGGGCGGCGGACCGCTGCGCTGCCGGGCCGCGGCCCCGATGGACCAGGCGCTGGTGTCCACCGGCTTCAACTACGTCCACGCCGTCCGCAGCCACCAGGCCGGGGTGGCCCACCGGCTGATCCCGCAGGTGCGGGACATCCGCCGCAGCGGGTCGGCGGCCGTGGACCTGTGCGACGTGGCCGCGGGCCGGCTGGACGGGTACTACGAGCGCGGGCTGAACCCGTGGGACCTGGCCGCGGGCGTCCTCATCGCCGAGGAGGCCGGTGCGCTGACCGGCGGGCGGCCCGGCGAGCCCGCCTCGGGGGAGCTGGCCGTCGCGGCCACCCCCGCGGTCTTCGGCCCCCTCCAGGGGCTCCTGGAGGAGGCCGGGGCCTGGCACGACTGAGGGCCGGGAACGGACGAGGGCCCCAGGGCCGCCGTGGGGCGGGCCGGGGCCCTCGTCCGTCTTCGGGGGTCCGGATCAGGCGGCGCTGACCTGGACACCGTGTTCGGCGGCGAGTCGGTGCAGGTCGTCCAGCTCCGCCTGCTCGACCTCCACGAGGAAGTCGTCGCCCGTCTCGCGCGCCCGCGTGAGGTCGGTCTCCGTGGTCTTGATGCGCTGCAGAAGACCTGCGGTGAATGCGTCCATGGTGCGCCTCCTCTTCCTCGGCCGGGGCATGGCACGCCACTCTCACGGGGGTGATCGAGGGTGTGCATCCGTCCTCCCCGGCACCTGGGGCACAGAAACCTCGGCGGGCCGGGGAATCCGGGGCTCCGGCCCCGAACGGGCGTCTTACAGCCGGTTTACGGCCGAAAGGGGCAGGATGGATCCGCTCAGTGCTGTGTCCTGGGCACCTACGACACCCCGCCCGAAGGGCCCAGAGGAAGGAATTCGACGTGCGCGTACTCGTCGTCGAGGACGAGCAGCTGCTCGCCGATGCGGTGGCCACCGGACTGCGCCGGGAGGCCATGGCCGTCGACGTCGTGTACGACGGCGCGGCGGCCCTGGAGCGCGTCGGCGTGAACGACTACGACGTGGTCGTGCTGGACCGCGACCTCCCGCTCGTGCACGGGGACGACGTCTGCCGCCGGATCGTCGAGCTCGGCGTGCCCACGCGCGTGCTCATGCTGACGGCCTCCGGGGACGTCAGCGACCGCGTGGAGGGCCTGGAGCTCGGCGCGGACGACTACCTGCCCAAGCCGTTCGCCTTCAGCGAGCTGACCGCGCGCGTACGCGCCCTGGGGCGCCGTACGACCGTCGCCCTGCCGCCGGTGCTGGAGCGCGCCGGCATCAAGCTGGACCCGAACCGCCGCGAGGTGTTCCGGGACGGCAAGGAGGTGCAGCTCGCGCCCAAGGAGTTCGCGGTCCTGGAGGTCCTGATGCGCAGCGAGGGCACCGTCGTCTCGGCGGAGCAGCTGCTGGAGAAGGCCTGGGACGAGAACACCGACCCGTTCACGAACGTGGTCCGCGTGACGGTCATGACCCTGCGCCGCAAGCTCGGCGAGCCCCCGGTCATCGTGACCGTGCCCGGCTCCGGCTACCGGATCTGACGGGTGGCGAGCACCCCGGCGCCCCCGTCGGCACCTCCGAAACCCACCTGGGACCCCGTCCCCGGCCGGCCCGAGGGCCCGTTCCCGTGGCTCAGACCGACCATCCGCATACGGCTCACGCTGCTGTACGGCGGGATGTTCCTGATCGCCGGCATCCTGCTGCTGTCGATCATCTACCTGCTCGCGGCCCAGGCCCTGCGGGTGGGCAACCCGCAGCCGTTCAAGATCGTCAGCGGCCAGGACGTGACGGTCACCAGCGCGAGCTGCCCCGGCGTGAGCGGCGTGAAGAACGTCGAGGACTTCAACAACGCCATCGCCGCCTGCATGGACATCCAGCGCAAGCACACGCTGGACGACCTGCTCAGCCGCTCGCTGATGGCCCTGCTGGGCCTGAGCATCATCGCCTTCGCGTTCGGCTACGCGATGGCGGGCCGGGTGCTCTCCCCGCTGGGCAAGATCACCCGTACCGCCCGCCGGGTGGTCGGCTCCGACCTGACCCGGCGCATCGAGCTCGACGGCCCGGACGACGAGCTCAAGGAGCTCGCGGACACCTTCGACGAGATGCTCGACCGGCTGGAGCGGGCCTTCACGGCCCAGCAGCGGTTCGTCGGCAACGCCTCGCACGAGCTCAGAACCCCGCTCGCGATCAACCGCACGCTGCTGGAGGTGCACCTCTCCGACCCCGGGGCCCCGGTGGAGCTCCAGCAGCTCGGCAAGACGCTGCTGGCGACCAACGAGCGCAGCGAGCAGCTCGTGGAGGGCCTGCTGCTGCTCGCCCGCAGCGACAACCAGATCGTGGAGCGCAAACCCGTGGACCTGGCCGAGGTGGCCTCCCGGGCCATCGACCAGGCCCGCTCCGAGGCCGAGGCCAAGGGCGTGGAGATCCGCGGGGAGCGCGCGCTCGCCATCGTGCAGGGCAACGGCGTCCTGCTGGAGCGGATCGCCCTGAACCTCGTCCAGAACGCCGTGCGGTACAACGTGCCCGAGGGCGGCTGGGTGGAGGTCACCACCGAGGCGCAGCACGGCCAGGCGGTGCTGGTGGTCTCGAACACGGGTCCCGTGGTTCCCGCTTACGAGATCGACAATCTTTTCGAGCCGTTCCGGCGGCTGCGGACCGAGCGGACCGGCAGCGACAAGGGCGTCGGCCTGGGCCTGTCCATCGCGCGCTCGGTGGCACGGGCGCACGGCGGGCGGATCTCGGCGGTCCCGCGCGAGGGCGGAGGGCTCGTGATGCGCGTCACGCTGCCCCTGTGAGCCGCACCTGGAATCGCCCCGGGATATTCGCTTTAGGTGAAATCTGCCACACTTGCACAAAGTCGGTCGGTGTGTGATCCCTCACAGTGCAGAGTGCCGGGTCATGCACGGTCGGTGACCTGTGGGGGGTGGGAAAGCCCGGGAAAGTCCGGGTTTCCGGCCCCCTGGAAGGCGGGAAAAAGACCGAGTGGCGCTTGTGCGCCGCGACCGCGGGACCGTGTACGGTCCCGTTCGCCAACCCAGCCCATCGCTCCTTCAGGTGCGCGGCTGGGTGTCGATTGAGTAACAGACCTTGATGTGAGGCAAAATCTCCGCCTCAGGTCGGGCACAAGTCCGACCTCTCGCGCGTTACGTGCGCTGAGACACCGCTAACACCCAGAGGGGGAGAGCGAACATGGCAACGGACTACGACACCCCACGCAAGACCGATGACGACGTCGACAGTGACAGCCTCGAAGAGCTGAAGTCGCGGCGGAACGACAAGTCGGCTTCGGCCGTCGACGTCGACGACTTCGACGCCGCAGAAGGCATGGAGCTGCCCGGCGCGGACCTCTCCAACGAGGAGCTGGCGGTCCGGGTGCTGCCCAAGCAGGCTGACGAGTTCACCTGCATGAGCTGCTTCCTGGTCCACCACCGCAGCCAGCTGGCCCGCGAGAAGAACGGCCAGCCGATCTGCGTCGACTGCGACTGACAGCGGCCGTGGCAGGCTCGACACCGTTCCGGAAGCGACGTTTCCGGAAGGAGCTGGGTTCCGCGGAGGCGTACGAAGGCGGCACGGGCCCGGAAACGGGCCTGGAGCCCTCCTCCGTACCCTCCGCCACGCCGGGCACACCCCCGCCCGGCTCGCGTCTCCAGCGGGCTGCCAAGGCCGTGGACGCCGTGCGCAGCGGCGTCCGCAAGGGCGGTGAAGGAGCGCGCGCGGGACTCTCGTACCTCGCCGACCGCGTGATCGAGACCGCCCCGCGCATCCCCGTCCGCGACCTCGCCACGCTGCGCCGGCAGTTCCCGGGCCTCACTCCCGATCAGCTGGCCGACAAGCTGATCGCGGGCGCGGCCCACGGGAGCTCCACGGTGGGCGCCGGCGTCGGCGCGGCCGCGATGCTGCCCGTACCGCCGGCGATGCCGGCCGAGCTGGCCGCCGAGATCACCGGCGTGGCGGCCATCGAGCTCAAGCTCATCGCCGAGCTCCACGAGGTCTACGGACTGCGCCCGCCCGGCACGCTCCGCGAGCGCAGCCTCGGCTACCTCGCCGCCTGGACCGAGGAGCGCGGGATCGACGTCGCGAAGCCGACCTCGCTCAATTTCGCGCTCGGCAGCCAGATGAAGCGCGAACTGCGCCAGCAGATCATGAAGCGGATGGTCCGCAACCTCCCGAACCTCACGCCGTTCATGATCGGCGCGGCCGTCGGCGCCCTGATGAACCGGCGCGACACGAAGAAGCTCGCGTACAAGATCCGCGACGACCTGCGCAGCCGGGCCGTCCCCTGGGACGCCCTGCCGCAGCTCCCGGCCCTCGAACAGCCCGCCCACCCGGTGCTTCCGCCGGGACTCCCCGGCCCGGGCGCCCCGGAGGGCCCGCAGGGCCTCGCCTGAGCCCCTGGCGGCCGGAACCGGCCTGCCGGACCCCCGGGCTCCCGTCGGTCCCCCAGGGGCCGGTGGGGCCCCCGGGGCGGACGGGCACTTCTGAGGCAGACGGGCCGGCCGATGCGCGGGCCGGCGGCTCCGCAGGGCGGGTGGAGCGGGGGAGCTACGCGTCCCGTCCCGCGCCCGCCGCGCGCAGCGCCTGCGCCAGTGCCTGCGGCTCCCGCGAGGACAGGTACACGTACGGGGTCGGGTCCGCCGGGTCCGTCACCTCGACCCGCACCGCCTCCGGCACGTAGCTGCGCATCAGCATGAAGGCCCGGGTGTCCGCCTTGTACGTGCGCCAGGCCCGCGCCTCCTCGGCGTCCAGCACCTCGGGCTCGCCGAGCGCCGCCGCCGGGATCCGGGCCTGCCCCGCGACCAGCGCCCCGCCGACGACGCGTACGCGCGCGGACCCGTACGAGCTGACCAGCAGGCCCGCGAGCGCGGAGCCCCCGACCAGCCCCGCCAGCAGCGGCAGCGTGCCCAGGGGCAGCAGCATCAGGGCGCACGAGACGCCGATGAGGACGGCGATCACCCACCAGGAGCGGGGGGCGGTCAGGCGTTCGTCGTGGTGCGGGGCGGAGGGCTGCTGCATGGGGCCAAGCTTGGCACGGGGCGACCGGCGGGTAGCCGCGCGGGTAAGGTCTGCGCCTGTGAGTGGACGAAACACGGCCTTGACGCCCCCGGACGACGCCGTCGCGCCGGTCCGGCACCCCGACGCGCCCGCCCCCGGCGAACTCCTCGGTGCCCACTACGAGCACTGCTTCGGCTGCGGCGCGGGCCAGCCCCACGGGCTCCACCTGGAGGCGCGGGCGGGCGAGGGCGTGCGCATCACCGCCGAGTTCACCGTCAAGCCCGCCCACCAGGGCGCCCCGGGCCTGGCCCACGGCGGGGTCCTGGCCACGGCCCTCGACGAGACGCTCGGCTCGCTGAACTGGCTGCTGCGGGTGATCGCCGTGACCGGCCGGCTGGAGACCGACTTCGTGCGGCCCGTCCCCGTGGACACCGTGCTGCACCTGGAGGCCGAGGTCACCGCCGTCGCCGGCCGCAAGATCTACTGCACCGCGGTGGGCCGCCTAGGCGGACCGGACGGCCCCGTCGCCGTCCGCGCCGACGCCCTCTTCATCGAGGTCAAGGTCGACCACTTCATCGACAACGGAAGGCCCCAGGAGATCCAGGCGGCGATGGCCGACCCGGACCAGGTCAGGCGCGCCCGCGCCTTCGAGGTGAACCCCTGATGTCCCTGAACCACAACGCCCCGGTCGACGTGCTGATCCGCCGCCTCGACCCGGAGGTCCCCATTCCGGCGTACGGGCACCCCGGCGACGCGGGCTGCGACCTCGTCACCACGCAGGGTGCCGAGCTCGCCCCCGGGGAGCGGACCGTGCTCCCCACCGGGGTCTCGATCGCCCTCCCCGACGGGTACGCCGCCTTCGTGCACCCCCGCTCCGGGCTGGCCGCCCGCTGCGGGCTCGCGCTCGTGAATGCCCCGGGGACGGTGGATGCCGGGTACCGTGGAGAGATCAAGGTGATTGTGGTCAACCTCGATCCGCGCGAAAGCATCCGGTTCGAGCGCTTCGACCGCATTGCCCAACTGGTTGTCCAGAAGGTCGAGAAGGTGCGCTTCCACGAGGTGGAGGAGCTTCCCGGCTCGGCACGGGCCGAGGGGGGCTTCGGGTCGACCGGCGGGCATGCGGCCGTGGCCGGATCCGGCGCTGGGCAGCAGGGTGGGAATGGCTACGCTTCGGTCGTATCCGACCGGGAAGGACAGTGACGTGTTCGGACGTCGCAAGAAGAACAGCTCCGACAGCGGGAGCGACGGGGCCGAGCAGGTCGACGCGACCCTCAGCGGGGACTCCGCCGACGGGCAGGACGCCGACGGCCTCGGCGCCCCGCCGCGCAGGGTGAACCTGCCGCCGGCCCCGCGGCCGGACGGCCCGTGGGACATCTCCGAGGTCTCCGTACCCGGCGAGGGCCGGGTCGACCTCGGCGGCATCTTCGTGCCCGGGGTCGAGGGCATGGAACTGCGCGTGGAGGTCGCCGGTGACGCGATCGTCGCCGCGACCGTCGTGCTGCGCGACAGCGCGGTGCAGCTGCAGGCCTTCGCAGCGCCCAGGAAGGAAGGCATCTGGGGGGAGGTCCGCGAGGAGATCGCCTCCGGCATCACCCAGCAGGGCGGGATCATCGACGAGGTCGAGGGCCCCCTGGGCTGGGAGCTGCGCGCGCAGGTCCCCGTCCAGCTGCCCGACGGCACCGGCGGCGTGCAGCTCGTGCGCTTCGTCGGCGTCGACGGCCCCCGCTGGTTCCTCCGGGGCGTGATTTCCGGCCAGGGCGCGGTGCAGCCCGAGGCGGCCGGCCTGCTGGAGCAGATCTTCCGGGACACGGTCGTCGTCCGCGGCGACTCCCCGATGGCCCCGCGCGACCCGATCGTCCTGAAGCTGCCGAACGACGCCCAGATGGTGCCGGACGGCGTGCAGACGGAGGACCAGGAGGGTTCGCGCTTCTCCGGCGGCATGGGCCAGCTGGAGCGCGGCCCGGAGACCACCGAGGTCCGCTGACCGCCGGGGTCCGCCGACCCCGGACACTGCCGTGCGCACGGGCCGTACCCCCGAGGGGGTGCGGCCCGTCGGCGTACCGGCTCCCCGGTCCGGCCTGCCTGCATCCGCTTGACCGACAATGGGGCGCATGGGACGCGGAACACGGCGCGGCAGGCTGCGGATCTTCCTGGGTGCGGCGCCGGGGGTGGGGAAGACGTACGCGATGCTGTCGGAGGCGCGCCGGCGGGTGGAGCGGGGTACGGACTGTGTGGTGGGGTTCGTGGAGCACCACGGGCGGGCGCGTACGGAGGTGCTGCTGAGCGGGTTGGAGTGTGT